>DATGWK010000065.1:0-4869 GCA_035299525.1 Candidatus Nanoarchaeia archaeon | reverse complement strand
CAAACCGGGGTTCGATTCCCCGTAGGGTCACCGTATTTGGTCTAATGTAATGAATAACCCCAGATCTCTAAACGTCATAGACGATTGGAAGAATAGAACATGCGTGCTTGCAACTATGCACAAAAAGGAGACGGTCATTTCCCCTCTTGTAGGCTCAGAGTTGGGAATCAAGGTTGTTGTACCAGAAGATTTTGACACTGACCGATTCGGAACCTTTACCAAAGAAATCAAACGACAAGGAGATCAACTGCACGCAGCAAGAGCAAAAGCAGTCGCTGCAATGGAGCACACTGGCCTGGATCTTGCGATTGCAAGCGAAGGAAGTTTTGTTTCGCATCCGATCGTACCATTTCTTTCTCAAAATATTGAACTTGTGCTCCTTCTGGACAAGAAGAACAATATTGAAATCGTTGGTTTATATGAAACAACCACCGCAATTCCAAAAGGAACGTATGTTTCAACACCCCAAGAAGCTGTCGATACCGCAGTATCGTGGGGTTTTCCGGATCAGGGTGTGATCATTCGGCCATCGAGAAACGCAAGGGGTCAAATATACAAAAATATAACCACACATCACGAGCTATATTCGGCAAGCAAAACATTACTATCACGTTGGTTTAAAAGAAAAATTTTTATTGAAACCGATATGCGAGCACACCGGTGTGCCGAGCGTATGAAATCTATTAAAGAAGCAACCCACCGATTAATTACTAACTGTAAAATGGGTTGTCCGATATGTAACGCTCCGGGGTTTGTCCCAACAAAATCAATTCCCGGACTTATGTGCAAAAGTTGCAAAGCGCCAACTCCCCTTGCAAAGGAAATACTTACGGTTTGCAAAATATGTAACCATACACAACACGAAAACTTAGAGAGATTGATCGAGGCAGACCCAGAAAATTGTAGACTCTGTAATCCGTAATATTGAGTACCCGTACACGACACACTACCTATTCTTCCATTCTTCTTCTTGGCGAACCAAGGCATTGCTTGGATTTACTGATTCATCAAGAATTGCTTTAACAACCTTTTCTGTTCGAATTCCCTGTGAACCTTTTACCAAGACGACATCACCCTCACCTACAACTTTTTTGAGTGCAGCACCGGCTTCTTCTGAGTCAGAAAACCAAAATGCTTTTTCTTTCGGTAAGCCTGCTTCGATAGCCGCATCATGGATTCCTTTTGCACGAGTACCTACGGTATACAATTCATCAGCAATTCTCACTGTTTTTTCTCCAACTTTTTCATGCTCCCTCTTTGAATGAACACCGAGTTCGAGTATATCACCGAGGACTGCAATTTTCCTACCCTTCGTCTTTACGAGTGAAAGTGTATCGAGCGCTTCATGCACCGCTACCGGAGAAGAATTATACGAGTCATCAATAATGCATGAGTTATTAGCACCCGGGAGAACCCTTGCGCGACCAGGGGGTGCATCATGATCCCTAAGCCCCCTTGCCACATCTTCAAGATTCAAATTAAGAGCCTTTGCAACAGTAAGAGCGGCAAGTGCAATATACATTTGTTGCTTGCCGAGTGTTCCATGAATCTCCACTGGGATTTTTTGATCAGCAATATTTACGGCAAAAGAAACACCTATCGGGCATTTTGAGTTATTCATGTCATACGTAAGGCCAAAGTCCGAACCGACAACATCAGCACCAGTATCCATTCCGTATGTCAAAACTCTACCCTTCGCCATTGGTCGCATTGATGACACGAGATTATCATCAGCATTCAAAATAACAGTACTTTTGTCCGAAGCAGCAAGCACAAGCTCTGCCTTTTCCTGACGAACTTGCTCCGCTGAGTTAAAAAACTCAACGTGCACCGGTACTTCGCTTAGGCGCGTTACGATAGCGATATCAGGCTTTAACCATTTTGCTACAGACTTAATATCACCGGGTCGATCAGCACCAACCTCAATTACTAACCATTCAGGATATTTGTGTGGAAACAAGAAAAGATTGAGCCCATCAATAAGATTCTTAAGCCAAAGTTTCGGGTCATCCCAGGCATTGGGTAAACCAAGAATAGTAAGTGGGACCCCGATTTCGCTGTTAAAACTTTTGCTGCTTTTGCGCACAAAAAAAGCTGTGGTGAGAGCGGTATAAATCGCATCCTTACTCGAAGTTTTGCCCACACTACCAGTAATAGCAACAATTTTTGGCTTATATTTCCTTAGTACAAGTTTTGCTTCTGTCTGTAAAAGCAATACAATGATTTTTTTAAAAAGTCGTTTCATGTGTGATTATCTATCCGGAGGAATATCATAATAATTTATCAGATATTTCGTAAGTTCAAAAAATGAAGTTGTGAGTGTTTCAGACGCATACTGTACGTCCTTAGGATAGTACGTATATAGAAATACAATGAATTTTGGGTTATATGCTGGAAAATAGCCAAAGAAAGAGTGGAGGTATCGATCGTCATAGTAACCACCACCATTAGGATTAGCGATTTGTGCTGTTCCAGTTTTAGCCGCAACACTGTAGTGCTCAAGTTTTGCAGTACCCTTGAGCAAAGCATCATCGACAACATTGATAAGCATTTTTGTAACCTCATCCGCAGTTTCTTTCTTAATGATTTGTGCCGGTTGGCCTGGATCGATTGTTTTATGTAAACCACTCTTATAGTTGATTTGAGACACTAAATGCGGGTTAACGAGCTTTCCCCCATTGGCAAGTGTTGCAAGCGCACGAATGGTCGAAATGGGCGTCATAGCAATACCCTGGCCATAGGATGCGGTAGCGTGCTCGATATCACGTGTGCTTTTTAGATTATCAACGAGGGGCGCTGCCTCAAATGGGAAATCGATCCCAGTCTTTCGATCCAACCCAAAGTTTCTAAAATATTGAGTAAACACATCATTACCCATTTTTTGAACAATAAACGCCACACCTGTATTGAGTGACTGATTAAGTACCTGTTGCATATCAACAATTCCACGCCCCTTACCGTCATAATTTGAGATTCTCTTACCGTTAAGCACAAGGAAGCCTTTGTCGTCATAGGTTGTTCTTGGCGTAATTGCGCCAGCATCAATGCCGGCCGCCACAGTAAGTGGCTTAATAATCGAACCCATTTCGTGAACATTTTGAACCAAATGGTTTGAGAAAACTTTTGCATCCTTAACATTTGTAAAATTGTTGGGGTCAAATGTTGGGTACTGGCCCATGCCAATAATTTCACCAGTATCAGGGTTCATAACAATACCGGCTGTAAAATCAGAGCTCCATGTATCATTAATATCCTTAAGAACTTGCTCTAAGTATGTCTGAACGTTTGGCTCAATGGTCGTAATAATGTCACCCTCGGCTTTCTCCCCTTCGCTAAATTGCTCTTTAATATTTGAAAAAACTTCAACGAAAAAGTTAGCATAAGAACTCTCATCAGAACGCTTGAGCGTGTCTTCATACTGATATTCGAGACCGTATCTACCCTCGAGCTCCTCGTGATCATATGCCATGAAACCAATCGTCGCTGCTGCAAGTTCGTTACCCGGATACGATCGCCATTTTTGCTTATATACTTGTAATCCTGGCAGACGAGCCTCTTGGATCTTCACGCCAATATCTGCATCAACCTTTTTTGCCACTTCTTCATATGGATCATTGACCTTTCCAGCCTTTTTTTCAAATTCTTCCCATTCAATAGGCAAATGGCTGTTTATTTCATTATAAATAGCGTTTTTATCAACTATTTGTTTTGGATTAATGACAATAATATTGCCAGTTTCTTGATATGCAGCAGTGACCCTGTCTCCTTCCTTGGAGGTAAAGTAAATTGTTCCCCGATTTAGAAGGGATGAGTTTGAGGTTAAATACTGCCTATCAGCCTTTAATGCGTACTCTTCGCCTGAAACCACCTGAATCATATATAGCCGATATACCAAGCAAAGCGCGACAAGCACGATTAAAATAAATACGAACCTAACCCGACCAGTTATAACTTGAGAACGAGTAGCCATTCCCCCTATTGTACCGTTTCAGCCAGAGATAGAACACTCACAGCTTTCTTTTGTACATATATTGTCCTAGATGCCTCGCCATATCCGAGTGCGGTTGCAACCTCAAGGGTAATTTTACTCGTTTGATCCATGTAATCCGCCTCAAGATTCGTAATCTCTGCTCGATGCTCATTGATACTTGTCTCAATCTTGTTTCGTTCTGCAACAAGAATCACTGTTCTGTTTACACAATAGACATAGAAGACAGCAGTGATAATGACAAGTCCAACAAGCGGCCAGAAAAGACCACCATCTTGCACCCTTGCTTTTACTTTTGCTTGTAATGACATAATAATTTTTGATTAAAGGACTAGTTTTTTTCAATAATTCGTAATTTCGCACTTCTCGCCCTTGGATTCACATTCATTTCTTCTTCAGAAGCAACAATTGGTTTTTTTGTAATCACTGTTGCGTTCTCAGTTGTTTTCAACTCATTAAAATAGTGTTTAACAATTCGATCCTCCAAGCTGTGGAATGAGATCACTGCAATTCTTCCCTTCGGAGCCAGAAGTCTCCATGCTTCCTTGAGTCCGTTGGTGATCGCACCGAGCTCATCGTTTACTGCAATTCGAATGGCTTGAAATGTTCGAGTTGCTGGATGAATTCGTCCGTAGTGATAATAGAAAGGTGTAGCTTTCATAATGATCTCTACAAGGTCAGTGGTGGTTTCGATTGATTTCTTCTTACGAGCTTCGACGATCATCTTTGCAATCCGATATGCGAATTTCTCTTCACCATACCCCTTAATGATTGTTGCGAGATTCTCTTCGGCCCACTCGTTTACAATTTCTTTTGCAGTAAGACCCGTTTCCACATTTTTCTCAAATGTCATGAGCAATGGCTCATTTTTCTGAAAACTA
>DATGWK010000064.1:0-2370 GCA_035299525.1 Candidatus Nanoarchaeia archaeon | reverse complement strand
GTGAGGCCGTAAAGATGCTCGAAGCTCGAGTGAAGGTTGCACCAAATGATCCCGCACTTCGTATTCGTCTTGCGGCAGGATACCTTTCAATTGGTCAGAGGGCAAAATCAATTGCAACACTTCAAGAAATTGGAAAATTGTTCCCAGATACCCAAAAAGAAATCGATTACTACATCAAGGAAATTCAGGCTGGTCGTGATCCAACAAAGGCACAGTAAGACGGTTGAAACTTTTTTCAAAACCCCACCTTGGTGGGGTTTTGTGTACCCAAATTCATTGTTTCTTAATAACTTCTTGAATCTCAATAGTGTTGCATTAGGTCAGACATCCTTTACTATGAAGGCATTGCCGTTACCCATGACTGTCGGTTCGCACTCATATAAGATACTTATTTGGAGCTAGCTGCCGATGGTCATGAATCATTACAATGTTTTCAATAAACTCAAATGAGCGATTGGCTCCATATACCAGTTTCCGGATTGGTGGACCGGCCTCTTTTTTGATTGAAGCAGATAGTGAAGATGTTCTTAAGGTCGCAGTAGAATACGCACATCATAAAATATTGCCTATTTTTGTACTCGGCGAAGGTTCGAATGTGCTCATTTCAGACGAAGGATTTAAGGGGTTGGTTATTCAGGTTAATATACGGGGTGTTGAATTTCCTGAACCAAATTTACTTGTTGCGGGGGCAGGTGAGCATTGGGATGATGTGGTGGCAATGGCAGTAGCAAAGAATTTGTCTGGAATTGAGAATCTTTCATATATTCCTGGAAGTGTCGGTGCTACCCCAGTTCAAAATATTGGTGCATATGGTACAGAAATCAAAGAAGTGATTGAGTGGGTTGAAGCTTTCGATCCTAAAACAATGTCGGTTCGTCGACTCACGAATGCTGAGTGCCGCTTTGGGTACCGAAACAGTTTGTTTAAGAGTGGGGACGGAAAACACCTGATCGTTGTCCGTGTCGCATTTCGACTCAAGGAGAATGGCGCGCCGAATATTTCATACAAAGATCTCGCGCTATATTTTTCAGGAAAGCATAATCCAACAATTACTGAGGTGCGGCAGGCTGTAATTGATATTCGAAAAAAGAAACTTCCAGATATCAAAGAAGTTGGCACTGCCGGTTCATTTTTCAAAAACCCCATTATTTCTCGCGATGCATATACAGCACTGCTCAAAAAATATCCTGATATGCCATCGTTTCCGACAAATGATGGAAAGAAGAAAATTCCGCTCGCATGGATTTTAGATAAAGTATGCAATCTTAATGGATACAGAGAGGGAAATGTTGGTTTGTACAAAACACAACCGCTTGCACTTGTGAACTTTGGAAATGGAACTGCAAATGAAATAAAAAATCTCGCAGAAAAAATTTCGAATCAAGTAAAAGAGAAAACTGGAATCGAAATTGAATGGGAAGTTGTTGCGGTGAATTAATTTTTGAAAAAATATTTTTCCCACTTATCCACTTTTTTTATTTTTTTCTATTGTATTGAAAATAAAATATACTCATAATGAAAGTGTGGTCGGAAATTTTTTGTCTACTAGTAATTTAAGTTCCTCTAAAGAAAATGAAAAAGAAAACAAAGAAAGTGGCTTCAAAGAAGCGAAAGACTTCTAAGAAGGCAAAGAAGACAACAAAGCGACGACGATAAAGTTTCGACTTTGTGAATTCACAAAGAGTCCTCTTCGGAGGATTTTTTGTTTGTTTTATAAAACAATAAAATGAGGAAATAAAGCTTCTTTTCTGGTACAATATCGTCTCAAACAAAATATGGCCTTTTTAAGCAATATTTTCGGAGATTCAAGCTCAAGAATCATTAAACCGCTTGGATCAAAGGTAAAAAAGATCAATGACCTGGAGCCGAGTTTCCAGGCCCTTTCGGATGTTGATCTTAGGGCAAAAACAGCAGAATTTAAATCTCGCTTAGACAAGGGTGAAACACTCGACAGTCTTTTGCCAGAAGCATTTGCTGCGGTTCGCGAAGCCTCAAAACGAACTCTTGGCCAGCGACATTTCGATGTGCAGCTCATCGGTGGAATGGTGTTGCATCAAGGCGGCGGCGCAGAAATGCGAACCGGAGAGGGTAAAACACTTGTTGCGACCTTGCCCGCATATCTCAATGCACTTACCGGAAAGGGAGTTCATGTTGTAACGGTGAATGATTATCTTTCACGACGTGACGCGGTATGGATGGGTCAGGTGTATAACGCCCTAGGAATGACTGTTGGTGTTATTAACCACGACGAATCTTTCGTCTATGACCCAAATCATAAAGAGCTTGATGAAACTCGTGATGAGGTTGGTTCGTTCAAGGTTGTTCGAGAATTTCTTCGACCAGTAACTCGAGCAGAGGCATACGCTGCTG
>DATGWK010000063.1:0-3221 GCA_035299525.1 Candidatus Nanoarchaeia archaeon | reverse complement strand
TCCACCATCTCGTATGCATTTAACTTTGCATTACGCTCAGGTGCTCGGGATGAAGCCATGCGATCTTGGGTTGCGACCTTAATATCAGACAAGTTGAGACCGTTTCGTATGCCGATACCATCAATATCAAGCACGATACGTACTGTATCGAGCTTGCGTGGCAAGAAACGATCTAGACGATTGAGATCAGCGTCTGAGAAGCTGTCCAGTTTTTTTGAAAGGTCGTCACGGAGCGTGTCGAGTTCCTTTGCCATCTCGAGCGCCTCGTCATACTCTTTTCCTTGTGCACGAAGCGCTGAAACTTCACTGTAGATTGGTTTAACTTGGAAGAAAAACAATCCGATTGCAGCAACAGCTAAAATGATTGGTAAGAGACTTTTCATGGTCGTGGATTATTAGTTGATCGCGAAGGATTTGTTGAGGTACCTGTTCGAGCTGGACTTGTGGTTCCACTCGGTGTTGTTGTTGCTGTCGTGGTAGTAGCGACTTCTACAGGCAATGATAATGGTGCAGCGGCAAATAAGTCGGAATACTTCACCGTCGACGGATCGAGCTCAAACGATACACTAAAGTTAAGATTTCCCTTTTCATCAAGAACGAGACCAGAAAATACTGGAGCAATAAATTGCTTAACCCGAGAAAAGACATCTGACTGAAATGCAATTGCATTATATGAACGAGCCTGACCCTTAAGATTTACTTCGATCTTGCCACTGTCCCCTGTCGCAAACCCAAAGTCAGTAAACTGAACTGTTTGTACAGTTGTCGCACCCAAAAGTTCGAGGAATTCAGAAAACGCTATGTGGTTAGACATGAGTGTTTTACCCGCATCAACTCGAGCCTTCAGGATTGTAAGTTCCTTTGTGAGCTCTGGTTCGAAGTTTTTCACCGCGGCTTCAATCTGAGCCCTTTTCGCCTCGTTACTCTGAGTAATACTACTCCTATAGAAATAGAGTCCACCCCATGCTGCACCAACAAGCAAAATGAGTACGAGAGCGATACCCATGAGAAAGTTTGGCGGGCCCTTTGGCCGCACGTACGCGTCATTCGCACCAGGCGACTGACGAGGCATGAAAGTTGCTTGAAGACGATTATCCATTAGTTATTACGATGAGCGAGCGGCATCACGAAAGGTAACTTTGATGATCCGCACCGAAATCGGAAGAAAGGGTTTTACCCTTTACTCAATTATATGGAGAGATCCAATAAAAACAAACAAAACCTGGGGGTTATTTCTTATTCTTGTATTCTTCGAAGGGCAATTCCGAGGGCGGCGGTGAATTCTGGACCATTTTTCTTGAGTACGTCTGTAAGGAAAGCTGGAGCTTCAACCTTACTAAATGGGTCTCCGAGTTCTACTGGCATTTGTAAGCCAGCCTGTGCCAATTCAGTAAATCCTTTCATGTTTGAGCCACCACCAACAAGAATTGCCTTCTCAATACTTTTCATATGCTTTGTCTGGTAGTTAGAAATAACATGTTTTGCTTCAGAAAAAATATGATCAACGGTGAGAGAAATAATATCTGCAACATCCTTTCGCGTTCCGCCCTTTTCCCAACCAATTGTTCGTTTGAGAATCTCGGCTTTATCTGGTGCCACACTTAGGCCCGACGCAAGCGTCAAAGTAACATCCTGCGAACCACGACTGATCGTATGTGAAGCGCGAACAATACCCCGATCAACAATGTAAAGCTTTGTTGATGCAGCCCCCATATCGAGAATCAATACCGGACTAATGTTTTTGTCCAAAACGGCACGAATAGTACTGAAAATTTCAATCTCAAAGAAATTTGCTTCTAGATTCACCTTCTTCACTATCTCCTGATATTCACGAAGGGTTTCGTTATGAATCGCAACCAGAAGCACATCTTCCATTTTTGTCTTCCGAATCGGAGCCTTATCAGCAGATTCCGGTTCCTCTGTACGCAAAGCGACTTCTTCCTTCGGCACAACAGACCAATCAAGACTTACTTCAGTAATCGGCACTGGAATATATTTTCTCGCCTCAATCGGGACCATAGAAGCCATCTGTCGTGGATCAACTGAAGGCATTTCGATAACGGACATGAGGGTTGAACCAAATGGGATAGTGAGCCCACCCTTTCGAGTTGTTGTTTTCGCCTCGCGAAGAATATCGGTAAGTGCTGCAATGACCTTTTCTGGCTGAAGAACTGTTGCTCGACCGATCTCGACACCAGCATACGGACCAAGAGATAGTGTTCCGTATGTTTCGAGTACTGCTCTCGCACCCTTCTTGCGAATTTGGACTATCTTGATTGCCGACGCACCGATATCAATACCGAGTACAGAGCCTTCGGATTTTTTAAAAATATTTGAAAGAAAATTAGCCATAGGTGAACTACGATTTAAAAATTGTATCACATTACGATGTTTGTAATCTCAAAATATGCTTAAAACACTATATAGAACCATCGTTGAATTCGTGTTCCCTCTAGCCCCCGAGATAAGAGAATTCCAGGAAATGTCACCTTCAGAAATACTAAAACAATTACCCCGAAGTGAGCACAACATTCAAGACGTTCATAGCCTCTTTGCATATCAAGACGATCAGGTTAAACAATTGATTTGGGAGATCAAGTATTACCGAAATGAAAAAGTTGCAAGGGTTGCAGGAGAACTTCTTGCTCAGATAATTATGAGGAACACTGAAGGTGATGCGTCGTATCTAGTCATGTCCGTACCTATCACAGACCGGAGATTCAGAGAACGAGGCTTTAACCACACAGAACTTCTGACAAGAGCTACCCTTAAATTTCTTCCGAACAATTTTAAATTTGAAAACACAACACTTCACAAGATTCGTCATACACGAAAACAAAACTCTATTGAGGACAGAAACGAAAGATTCAGCAATATTGCCGGAGCATTTTCGGTTTCGAACAAATCAAAAATCGAAAATCAAAATGTCGTACTTCTCGATGATGTTGTAACAACCGGAGCAACGCTTGGTGAAGTGAAGAAAGCCCTGCTCAAAGCAGGTGCACGGCGGGTTTTCTCTTTTACAATCGCACACTAGACGAGGTTGTGTTTAAGAATTTTGATTCGGTCCTTAATATTTTCAAGAAGGACTTCTTCTATATCAGTAAGGTCACGTCGGCGTTTTGCTTTCTCAAGCAGCTTTTTCTCCAACTCAAGCTCATGCAAAAAGTGCACATCGTGCTCACGATACCCTGAACCGCTTCTTATACCCCTAGTCCAAA
>DATGWK010000062.1:0-4111 GCA_035299525.1 Candidatus Nanoarchaeia archaeon | reverse complement strand
TTTAGACTTGATGCTGATACGGCAAAAACTCACAAACAAGCAGTAGAGATTGCTCAGAAGTTTTACGAGACACCAGGAAGTGTATTGATCGGAACAGAAATGGCACTTCTTTACCTTGACCAAAAAGTTGAGAACGTTGCTGTGGCGTCACTCGACTCAATGTTTGCACTTCCTGATTTTCGTATCCGAGAAAAAGTTCTATCAATCTTGGTTAAACTCCGATCAATCGCTTCGAAGAACTTTGTAATTCAGACAAGAAATCCCGAGGAACCCGTCTTCGACTATGCAATCAAAGGCAACCTGCTCGACTTCTACAAACAAGAAATTGCTGAGCGTGAGAGTTTTGATTACCCGCCACTCACGGTTCTCATTAAAGTTTCACTTTCTGGTGACAAAGAAAAGGTGGAACAGATACTCCTTCGTTTCAAAGAAAATCTTGCAGACTACGACGTGAACGTCTACCCAGCATTTGCTCCGTGGCGAAAGGGCGTCTACACCATGCACATGCTCATAAAACTTGGTCGAAACCGTTGGATTGAGAAAAATATTCAAGAAAAACTAAAACAACTACCTCCGGCATTCTCTGTTGCTGTAGATCCTGAGAGTATTTTGTAAAAACCCTTCCTCGTCTGTTAACAAGTAATCACATACAGAAGAATCTGGGCCTGGAGGGGTACGGTATGCTATTCTTTCCCCATGGTAAAAATTAGTGAGCGTGAAGACCCAGTATTGCGCCAAACTGCAGCAGAAGTACCCATCTCCGAGATCAAAGGAGCTCGAATCCAAAAGGTCATTTCTGATATGCAAAAGGCACTAGCCACCCAAGACGACGGTGTGGCAATTTGCGCACCCCAGATCGGAGTAAGTCTTCGAATGTTCGTCGTATCTGGTCGAACTCTCGCTGACATCAATGGTAAAGAACACGGCACTGTACCAGACAAAGTTTTCATTAACCCTAAATTTGTAAAACTCTCAAAGAAAACTGAGTGGATGGAAGAAGGATGTCTCTCACTTCGTTATCTCTATGGAAAAGTAAAACGCTCAACTCAAGCTCGAGTCTCTGCATACGATGAAAACGGTCAGAAATTTGAATTCGGTGGTTCCGGCTTACTGGCGCAAATTTTCCAACACGAAACCGATCACTTAAATGGTGTGTTGTTTACCGACACTGCAGTAGATGTCGTCGATCTTCCACCCGAACCACTCAAAGATGAAGAATAAGAACGAAAAAATTAATTGGGCGTTTTTTGGTTCATCGAATTTCTCGGTGATTGTTTTGAATGAGCTTGAAACTCTTGGACTCGTTCCTGACCTCGTTGTCACCACACCAGACAAACCAAAAGGACGCGGGCTCAAGGTAGAATCTGGACCAGTAAAAGCCTGGGCAGAAGAACGAGAAATCCCTGTTTTTGCACCAACGTCACTCAAAGCCCCTGAAACAGTTGAAGAAATCAAAAACCTTGGACCGTGGGATGTGTTTCTTGTTGCTTCATATGGAAAAATTGTCACTCCAGATATTTTTAATATGCCAAAGTATGAAACTTTAAACATTCATCCTTCTCTCCTTCCAAAACTTCGTGGACCATCACCTATTGAGGGCGCGATTCTTTCTGAAACTGAAACAGGCGTCACTATTATGAAGATCGACAAAGATGTCGATCACGGACCAATTGTTGCTCAGAAAGTAGTACCGCTTACCGAATGGCCACCGTACTATGGAGACCTCGAGCACACTCTTGCCAAGGTAGGTGCGCAGCTTTTTGCTGAAACTGTTACCAAATGGGTAAAAGGTGAAATTAAAGCCCAAGACCAATTCCACGCTGGAGCAACATTTACCAAAAAATTCCTAAAGGATGATCTCTGGATCAGTCTCGATGATAATGCTGAGAAAAATCTCCGAAAGATTCGGGCATTCTCTGGTAACCGTGGTGTCTATTTCTTCATCAAACAAGACGAAAAACAAATGCGTGTCATCGTAACCAAAGCGCACATCAAAGACGGCTTACTTGAAATTGAAAAAGTAAAACCTGAAGGTAAGAAGGAGATGAGTTATGCAGATTTTGAAAGAGGGTTGAAGAATTAGTTCACTATCTGTCACCCCGGCCTTGAACCAGGGCCCGATGGTTTACTCACATTATCTGGATCCGGGATCAAGCCCGGAACAACAAACACAAACTAGTTACCATTTCTTCGGAATCGCTTAAACTGTCGGCCGATACTACCACCAACACTTCCTCCAAAGCTTCCGATTCCCTTAATAAGATTCTTTACCGCTGCTCCACCACGTCGGATCATAGTTATCTCTTTTGACCGATGACTCTTAAGCTCACTTAAGAGCTCGTCTTTTACTTCATCAATAGCAGCAGTAAGTGAGTCTTGTTCTGATACAGCTCGAAACTGTTCTCCACCCTTCCTAAGATTGATTTCTGCACGATAGATTTCTCCAGACTTATGGTGGTTTGTTGTTTTAGCGAGTTCAACTTGGCAATAAATACTTGTATCATTTGGATCAATGATTTTCTCAATTGATTCCATCTTCTTATCCAAATAACTTTCGATGTCTGGGGTCAATGTAAGGTTCGTAGTTTTGATATGGATATTCATTGTTTTATTGTTAGGCTACTACTTAACTATAACAAATTCATATCAACTCCGTTACCACCAATAGAAACAATTTTTGAAGGAGCCTTGTGGCCCCTCAGGATTCTGATTTGATTTTCTGGCAAACCGAAATATTCAGCCAAAACTTCAATCAATCTTTTATTTGCAAGGTTTCGCTCGGCTTTTTCAACAAGAGACACAGCGAGCTGTTCTTTGGACTTACTTACAACAGTTTCCTTTTTCGCTCCAGCGCGGACTTTTACTCGAATAAGCATACAGTGAGTATACCAAGGGTCGATTTCAGGATTGCAAATACAGTTTTTTTTGATATGATTTCGAAGTTCTCGAAAGAGAAAAGTTTTAGAAACCAGACTAAAACCATTCCGCGTTAGCTCAGCTGGTAGAGCAAGCGACTGTTAATCGCTAGGTCCTAGGTTCGAGCCCTAGACGCGGAGCAAAACAAATGGACGAGAAAGAACTTTTTTTGATTCGCTATTCTCAAATAGAAAAAGGTCTTAGGGGTCAGACTAATGAGGATTTTTTAAATCTTTCTTTAAGTCTGAGACAAATTCTTTCGGATGGGGACAGACTGATAATTTCTGCAAATAGAAAGCCCAAGTTAGAAATTAACTTTGAGGTTGGTCTTTCAAGTGACGAAAGAGAAAAGGAAATGATAGAACACGGCTTACCAACTCCCGATCTAGACTTTTTAGCAGTGTTTCCACCAAACGAAACCAAAAGAAATATAAAACTGGATGAGTTTTTAAAATTTAATATCGTAAATTACAAGGGTACTCACTTTTCAGTAATCCAATTGATTAAGGCCTGCGCAAATAAGTTTGGAGGCACACACCTTTCTAATAAGTTAGAAAAGTCAGAGGAACTAAAAATTAAAGAACTAGGAAATATTTTAAAAAGTATGGATATAGTTGGTGGGCCATTCTCTACTCTCATTTTGATCGGTCAAACTACACAAAAGGCCTTGTTCCCACTTGTGGAAATTCTTAAAAAAACTTAATTCCGCATCATTTTCTCTCCAATTCAGGGTTCTAAACATATCCAGTCTGCCGAGCCAGATGTAAAAGAAGTAGCTTCGCTACTTCTTTTCTTTTTTTGTATTAAACATTTTTTAAACTCGAACAAAGTTTGACATTAAATCATTTCGTTCTACGATTGGACTAGGAGCAACGTGTTCCTAGTTCTTTCCCTTTTTCATCTCCCGAAAGGAGAGCGACATGAAGAATCGTGTTTTGATGGTCCTGATGACTTTGCTCGTCTGCTGCTTCGTGCAGCCGACGGCCAAAGCGATGGACCAACCGGCAAAAATCTCCGGCAAGACGGTCTACGACACGATGGCAAACGGCGACTTCAAGGCCATCACCCTCAACCCCAAGAGTAAGTACGAGTTTACTCTCTCCTGGGAGGATGACGGGCCCGCCATCAGCATCAACGGCACTCGCGTCGAGAACGTCGACGTGACCTACGACGAGGAGAGCATTTCGCTCATCGG
>DATGWK010000061.1:0-1707 GCA_035299525.1 Candidatus Nanoarchaeia archaeon | reverse complement strand
CATTAGATTCATTTGTCGGTCCATTGTCTGCATGAACCAAGCAAAGAGACCGATGACAAACGCAAGTGTGAGATAAAACGTAACTTTTCGTGTTGTCGCTGAGAGTCGGCTTAGTGGGAATTTCAACATGTATGCTGATCCAATGAACACAGCCAACGCAGCGATATTTGAGTACAGCATGTTCATGGTGTGCATCTGAAGACCCATGAAGAACATGTTAACTGCTTGGTACATAAGGAAGGCGAACAATGCATTCACAAGCTCGTTTTTTTCTTGGCGAACAGTTTTCCAAAGTAAAAGACCACACAAAAGATAAACCACACCTGATAGTGCCATGAGGAATGCACTCAAACTGACTCCCCAAATCATCAGACCAGACATGGGCATGGAACCCATTGCTGCTGCGAGCATGCTTTCTACTGAATTCATAGTTAAAAATTAAGTTGTAACCGAATAATTATACCGCGGCGTACATAATTGTGCTGTGAATATCTACGGGCAGAATTTGACGAGGCGGCCATGTGGTGTGAGATGGGATTGTGCATTATTGGTTATACTTACTGATATGACGCATGTACGGTCGCACGTGATTGAATTCTGGTATTTTTTTGTCGCAAACCTTAAAGCAAGCTACTTTGGGGCGTTTTTGCTAGGAGTATTTTTGATTACTGATTTTTTCACGGTTCCAATACTACATCGGTACGACTTTATTTTTATAGCTGCGGTTCTATTTCAGCTCTGTGCTCTTGTTTTTCGATACGAAAGTATCAGAGAGTTTTCTGTCATTATTTTGTTCCATATTCTTGCCACGATTATGGAACTTTTCAAAACGAATCCAGCCATTGGTTCTTGGGGCTATCCTGGAGTCAGTCATGCGCTTTTTGTACTGGCAACGGTGCCACTGTTTACTGGATTCTTATACTCAGCGATCGGTAGCTATATTTCTCGAGCCTTTATTTTTCTTAAACTCAGATACGAGTATTTTCCAGCGTATTACCATGTGTGGATTCTTGCGGTGCTTGTCTATACAAATTTCTTTACCCACCATTTCTTCTTTGATATCCGGTATTTCTTGTTTGCGTATGTCTTTATTGTGTTTTTTAAAACAAGGGTCCATTTTCAGGTATACAAAAAAGTCCGGACAATGCCTTTCCTTGTAACAGCACTTCTTACGGCATTCTTTGTTTGGATTGCAGAAAATGTTGGAACATTCACTCAGATTTGGTTATATCCAAGCCAAATTCAATACTGGCACCTCGTTTCATTTAACAAGATGGGGTCTTGGTTTCTGCTTCTTATTTTGAGTTTTGCACTTGTAACGATTATTTATCGAGACAAGATTACATCGAAATAGTCATCATATGCATGCACTGCCATCAGATCTCAATAAAGCGCTTACTTCTGACAAGAAAGCTCTTACCGCATGGGAAGACATTACACCACTCGCACGGAACGAATGGATTTGTTGGGTTATATCAGTAAAAAAAGAAGAAACGAGAATCAACCACGTCGAAAGAATGATTTCAGAACTCAAAGAAGGGAAGCGAAGGCCGTGTTGCTGGGCCGGTTGCCCGCATAGATAGTGTCAAAAAGAAAGGCCACCACAGATTGTTCTGTGATGGCCAGTGTCAACGTTCATGATCTTGTAAAGAACTTCATGCAGGATTGAATCCTGCGCTCGATCTCATCGATCGAGTCGGACCTCAC
>DATGWK010000060.1:0-8016 GCA_035299525.1 Candidatus Nanoarchaeia archaeon | reverse complement strand
GATATGAATTGAAATCTTTGTATCAAGCCTAGAAACTGCTTCGAGTGTTTCGAATGTTGCAACAGAAAGTGTAATGTCTGCATTTGCAGCTTCTTCAATTCTTTCTGGTAATGTGTACCCAAGAACCAAAATTGGAATTTTAATTCCTTGCTCTCGTAGTGCAATACCTTCGACGATTGAATCAACCCCGATCCAATCCGCACCTATCTTTTCAATTTCTAGTGCAAAGTCATGCAAATAATGACCGTACGCATTTGATTTTACGACGGCCATAAACTTCGTATGTGGAGAAAGTAAATTACGAAGTAACGTATAGTTATGTTTAATTGCAGCTGTATCTATTTCAATCCACGTTCGGAAACCTTTTGTATCAAACTTTTGCATTATGTTACGGTGCGTAGAGCAGGATTCGAACCTGCGTAGCCCAATGGGCGACAGATTTACAGTCTGTTGCGATTGACCGCTCCGCCATCTACGCGTGAACAACATAATAACTGAAAAACCGCCCCGAGCATAGTAGGAGCGGTTTTTTATCGGTGCGACTGTGAAAACAGGGGCCTGTGGTACTAAGAATACCGCTGGTGTACTACCCTGCGCAGGAACGACCCGATTTGCTACTTTGCCACTGACTCTGTCGGCAAGAGTGACTCTTCAATGAGGCTTCCCTTTCTGCCCCTCTTCACATCAAAGACGAATTCGTTATTTTTTACGTCAACAACGACAAGTCCACCTTTCGCAATACCCTTAGAAATGATAAGTGAGGCTACTTGATTCAAGATCTTACTCTGAATAAGTCGTCGAAGTGGTCGTGCGCCATACTGCGGGTTGTATCCTTCTTTTGCCAAGAAGTCGATAGCCGCAGGAGTAACCTCAAGCGTAATTTCTTTCTGTGCCAATCGCTCCTTTACGAGGTCTACTTGGATCTTAGTAATGTTTGCAATTGCGTCCTTATTGAGTACATCGAAGATTATAATGTCATCGAGACGATTCAAGAACTCTGGCTTGAAATAATCCTTGAGCGCGCCCATAAGACGACTTTTTGTATCTTCATAGGTATCTTTTTCACTTGAACCGCTTGCAAAACCAATCTTTTGCATTCGATCAATGAACTGAGCACCGATGTTTGAGGTGAGAACAATAACTGTATTCTTGAAGTTTACAGTTCTGCCTTTTGCATCAGTAAGACGTCCGTTATCAAGAACTTGCAGCAAAATGTTAAAAACTTCTGGATGTGCTTTTTCAATTTCGTCGAAGAGGATAACCGCGTATGGACGATGCCGAACAAGCTCTGTAAGTGAACCGCCTTCTTCGTATCCAACATAGCCTGGGGGCGCACCTATGAGTTTAGAAACTGCATGCTTTTCCATGAACTCCGACATGTCGACTCGGATCAAGGCCTTTTCATCATCGAACATGAATCCAGCAAGCGCCTTTGTGAGTTCTGTTTTACCAACACCCGTTGGACCCATAAAGAGGAAGGAACCAATTGGGCGATTTGGGTCAGCAATTCCGGCTCGTGAACGCTTGATTGTGTCAGAAATAACCTGAACAGCATGGTCCTGGCCAACAATTTTCTTCTTCAAGAAGTCTTCGATTCGGCCCAGCTTCTCAGCTTCCGCTTCGAGCATTCGAGCCATAGGAATGCCAGTCCATCGAGAAACAATTTCGGCGATGTCACCCTCAACGATTTCTTCTCGCAATATGCTTCGAGAGCTTTGGAGCTTCTTTAACTTCTTTGATTTCACATCAAGCTCTTTTTCAAGTTCTGGGATTCGTCCATATCGAATCTCAGCTACTTTTGTAAGATCAATTCGGGCCTCAGCACCATCAGCTTCATGACGAAGTGATTCGAGTTCTTTCTTAATATTTTTGATATCAGAAACAGTTTCCTTCTCATTCTTCCACTTAAGCTCAAGTTCTGAGGTTTGTTCTTTGAGATCAGCAATTTCTTTATCGATTTCTTTCAATCGATTCTTTGTTTTTGGATTCTTTGATGTTTTTACTTCCTTTGAGAGAGCCTCTTTTTCAATTTCAAGTCGCATCACTTTTGAATGTGCCTCTTCGAGTACTGGGGGCATGTTTTCAAGAGAAATTCTGCGGAATGAGGCCGCTTCATCGATTAGATCAACGGCCTTATCTGGAAGAAATCGATCAGTAATGTATCGGCTACTTAAGTTAACTGCTGCACGAATTGCGTCATCAGTAATTCGAACACCGTGAAAGAGCTCGTACTTATCCTTAAGACCCCGAAGAATTGCAATAGCATCCTCTGTTCCAGGTTCATTCACGAACACTGGCTGGAAACGTCGGGTAAGCGCTGGATCCTTTTCGATATATTTCTGGTATTCCTTAAGAGTGGTTGCACCGATCGCACGAAGTTCTCCACGAGCAAGTGGTGGCTTCAACATGTTTGATGCATCAATTGAACCTTCTGCAGCACCCGCACCAACGATTGTATGAATTTCGTCGATAAAAAGAATAATTTTTCCCTCAGATCGTTCGATTTCTTTAATAATGCTTTTGAGCCGTTCTTCGAATTCACCTCGGTACTTTGTACCAGCAATAAGCAGACCGAGATCAAGAGATACGAGTTCTTTACCCTTGAGCGACTCTGGAACGTCACCGGTTGCCATTTTGATTGCCAAACCTTCGGCAATTGCAGTTTTTCCTACGCCGGCTTCACCAATGAGGATTGGATTATTCTTTTTTCGTCGAGAAAGAATCTGGATGATTCGTGAAATTTCATTATCCCGACCAATGACAGGGTCGAGCTTATTCTCGTGTGCGAGCTTTGTAAGACTTCGTGTGTACTTCAAGATTGCTTTTGGTTTTTTTGATTGAGCGGCATCTGGAGATTTTGCATGCTTGAGCTCCTCGAGAACTTTTAATACTTTTTCTTTTGAAATTTTGAACTTGCCCAAAAGTTCACGCGCCTGACCCTGACCGTCAAGAATAGCAATGAACAAATGTTCGGTGGAAACAAATTCATCATGCAATGTTGCTGCAATTTTTGTACTACTCTCAATTGCCTGAGCGAGTTCAGGGGTTAAATAAATCTGATATGAAGGAGAGAGTGTTCCACCTGTATCTGGGCTTTCGATTCCTTCGAGGATTGAATCGGTAAGTAAAATAGTGTCGACATCAAGTTTTTCAAGCACAGATGTGACCATGCTTTCCTCTTGAAGAATAAGAGCCGCCAAGAGATGCATCGGATTAACGTGATTTTGGCCACGCTCAATAGCAAGCTCGTGTGCTTTTCTGATTGCTTCTTTTGCTTTTGTAGTGAAATGATTAAATGGTGGCATAATTATTTTTTGTATCACAATATTAACACACTTTTGTCAAAAAACCAAACGATTTTTGTCCTCTTATTGGAATGAAGCTTGATTTTCTTGTTTGAGCAGGTTGATTGCTGAATACACACTCTCCCGGCCAGATGAAACGTCGTAATTTTCAAATCCAACCAAGTCGCCATTAAGATTGAGCAGAATAGAACCTGCAAGGGTGTCGCGAAGCGGTGTATCAGTTTCTATTATAGCGATAGGTTTGGTTGAGGTACTATTTGCAGCAACCGTTCCCTCAGGAGCAAGTGAAACTATTCTTCCAATTGAAACCGCCTCCCTACCCTTGCCCCCCATTGCAATGACGGTTTGTCCGAGTTGCAGACTGTCTGAGTTTGCAACGGGAGCAAGTTTGAATACTCGAGGAGGACCCGCGGTCATGTCGAGTTTCAAAAATACCGCGTTAGACTTCCTACTTGTAGCGAGAACTGAAACGGGATATGACTGACCCCCCTCAAAGAACATTGCATTGTAGTCACCTCTACTATTGATATACCGTTTATCAGCAAGGATTGTTCCATCGCTCTTTACCACAACGCCGATAGTCTTTGCGGCAGCAGAATTCGGCGCATCAGCATCAACAATCCAAACCAAATTACCTCGACTGTTTTTAATTGCATCAATCACAAGATCCTCTTCTTTAACAACAACTGTTGTCTCTTTAGTGACGACTGATGGACCAGATTCTTGCGGAACAATTGTCTCAACTGTTCGCTCAACAACACGATTAATAGTTTGTGTTACATTCTGCGGCGCCTCTTGAAGCAATGAGGTTGTGATAACACCAGTTCCAATTGAAGTCACGAAGCTCACGAGGAGACAAAGAAGAATGACTTGCGTTTGGTTAAGGTCTTCCATTGCCCACATCATACGGCAAGGAAATGCTGTGTGCAAATGCTTTGGTAAATGAATCATATCGCGTATAATCGCCGTATGAACCTTCCCTTTTCTCCTCACATTCTTGTATACGCTTTGATTATTGTAGCAGGCCTCACGCTCATAAACCTTATATGGCTTGTTTTCCTCGCAAACAAGATCAAAACACTACTCGGCGGAACAAATGCAAAAGATATTCAGGAGGGTCTTTCTATTATTCGATCTGAAATCAATAAACTAAAAGCATTTCGAACAGAAATTGAAAAGTACCTCGAAACTGTTGAATTCCGGCTCAAACGAAGTGTTCAGAGCGTTGAATCTATCCGCTTTAATCCATTCAAGGGTACCGGAAGCGGTGGTAACCAAAGCTTCTCTACTGCTTTTATTGATGAAAACGGCGATGGTGTCGTTGTTTCAGGGCTATATAGTCGAGATCGGGTCAGTGTTTTCAGTAAGGCAGTAAAAGGCTATACTTCAACCTTCGAGCTTACCGAGGAAGAAACCGAAGTAATCGAGAACTCAAAAAAGAAGATTTCAAGCCGTGAATAGATATTTCTTCAGACTCACAGTGAAACATCATGAGCAAAACCGAAACACAAAAGAAAACGGTCATAGAGCGCCCGCCTGTCGTGGTGGTCATGGGGCATATTGATCATGGTAAATCTACCCTCCTCGACTATATTCGAAAGACCAACATTGTAGACAAAGAAGCTGGGGGTATCACACAGCACGTGTCTGCATACGAAGTCGAAGCAGAAATGGGTGGCAAGAAACGTCGGGTTACTTTCCTCGACACTCCTGGTCACGAAGCATTTCAAACCCTCCGTGCTCGTGGTGCAAAAGTCGCTGACGTAGCAATTCTTGTTGTCTCAACAGAAGACGGCGTTAAACCTCAAACTCTTGAGGCACTTAAGTGGATCAAAGAACAAAACGTTCCGTTTGTTGTCGCGCTCAACAAAATCGACAGACCAAATTCAAATATTGATCGAACCAAAATCACCCTCGCGGAAAACGAAGTCTATGTTGAAGGTTACGGCGGTACTATCTCTAGCGTTCCTGTATCTGCGAAAACTGGTGAGGGTATTCCCGAACTCCTCGAGCTTGTATTCCTTACGACAGACGTGCTCGATCTCAAGGGTACTCCGGAAAATACCGCGACCGGCGTTGTTATTGAAAGCAAACTTGATCCACGAAAAGGCATTTCCGCAACACTCATTGTTAAAGACGGCTCACTCAAATCTGGTCAATTTGTTGCTGCAGGAGAAAGCATGACTGTTGTTCGAATCATGGAGAATGATTTGGGACAGAAAATTACCACTGCTTCTTTCTCTACCCCGGTCACGATCATCGGCTGGAGCGAACTCGTACCAGCTGGGGCAGAATTCAAAACATTCGATACCAAGAAAGAAGCTATTGAATACACACAGACCTTTAAAAAAGTTGTGAGCCATGCGCGACCAGAATCAGTAAATCCAGACGAAGCCCTTCTCCCTATCATTATTAAAGCTGACACTCTCGGCAGTCTCGAGGCAATCAACTTTGAAATGAACAAAATTGGTTCTGACCAAATTAAGGCAAAGATTGTCTCTCAGGGCGTTGGCGCTATTGGTGAAGGTGATGTAAAAGCTGCGAATGTAGGCAAAAAGGCATACATCTTTGGATTCAATACGAAGATTGATGCTCCTGCGAAGATTCTTGCTGAGCGGGATGGTATCTCAATCGAAGTCTTTTCTATTATTTACAAACTCACAGAACGAATCGCTGCACTTCTTGAAGAACAACGACCTCGTATCCGAACCGAAGAAGTTACTGGTGCTGCCCGAATCCTTCGAACATTTAGCAAACAGAAAGATAAACAAATAATCGGAGGAAAAGTTGATGAAGGATTCCTTGCAGTTGGTGAAACTGTAAAAATCGTCCGCCGTGGAACAGAAATTGGTACTGGTAGAATTCGTGGTCTTCAGCAGCAAAAACAAGAAGTAAAGGAAATTAAGGCTGGAACAGAATTTGGCTCACTCATTGAGTCGAAATTCGAACTCGCTGTTGGTGACACACTTCAGTCATTTCAAGTTGTAGAAAAATAAATATGACATTTCATCAAGAAAAAATTGAATCACTTCTCGCTCGCCTTGTTGGTGAATTTTTAGCTCACGAGGCGGGACCAGTTTCTCTCATCACTGTCACTCGAGTAACCTTTAATGAAAAGAGTAAGCATGCAACAGTATTTCTTTCGGTCTTACCTGAAGAAAAAGAAGCTGGGGCACTTGCGTTTGCAAAAAGACAAAGCTCTGAGCTACGAGAATACGTTCGTAGTAAGGCCAAATTACGAGTCTTACCTATTTTTGAATTCGTAATTGATATCGGGGAAAAGAATCGCCAAAAGATGGACGATATCTCTGCAGCTGAGAATTTATAATTTGAGATAGGCTGTAATTCGTGTATTCTATTTGAACAAGCTATTAAAATAGTTTTATGCCGAGGTGGCGAAATTGGCAGACGCACTTGCCTTAGGAGCAAGCGGAGTAATCCATGGAGGTTCAAGTCCTCTCCTCGGCACAAATTTATAAGGCATGAAAAAACCCGGACGGTTCCGGGTTTTTTCTATCTTGTCCGCCCTGTACTGGGCGTACTGGTCTGTCCGCGTTGGGGAATGTCCGAGCCCGCTCGTCCATTCCTCTCACTTGTCCGCCCTGTAGGGATCGAACCTACGACCTTATCCTTAAGAGGGATCTGCTCTACCAGCTGAGCTAAGGGCGGTTAAACAAATTCAACTTTATTTCTACCACAGCTGCTGTTATCTACCAAAACAGCTAATGGCGGATGTAAAACTATTGAATTCAATTAGCACACATCTTCCTGAACTAAATTTCTAACACACTTCTTGTTTTGTGCCCAGAGTGGGAATCGAACCCACAACCCTTTCGGGACACGATTTTAAGTCGTGCGCGTATACCAGTTCCGCCATCCGGGCATATCCCTTGAGGCCACGGCGAGAATCGAACTCGCGCATAAGAGTTTTGCAGACTCTCGACTTACCACTTGTCTACGTGGCCACGTTCGGTCTTTTGGCCGACAAGAAAGAATAATACACCAAAACCTCAAAGTTGCCGAGCTTTTAGGCTATTTTCTACTATTCAACGATCCTTGACAATATACTAAAAACTGTTAGAATATAGAGCGGATCGCAATTCGTTCATTCACAAACACTAAAGTGTAAAAGGAGTACTGCACATGTGGCTTTTGATTTCGGGATTTGTGGTGCTACCACTGATCCTCTTCCTGCTCATTGTCGTCCTGTACAGAGCAGCGAAGTACAAACAACAGGCAACGTTCGTCAAAGAAGGTACGATCGAGTTCATCATGAGTGGCGAAGACCTGACAAGGGTTTTGGTCAACGCCGACGGCTACATCATCAACGATGATGGGTACATAAAACCAGAAAGCTCGAAGTACGCCGTTCCCAAAGAAGAGATCGCAACCGAAGAAGAAATCAGATCCTTTAATCGGAGGGGTAATTTTCTTTCCAGATATCTGCGCAACAACTGGGGGTTCTACTGGGTCAGTATCTTCTACCCGATCAAGAGGGTCCACGAATTCGAAATCACGAAAGCCCGCCTTCGTCCTGCGAATAAGACTAGCGGTGACGCTCCACTCAGTGAACGCATCGAGATGGATGACAAGGCTGCAAAAACCGATCACTTGCGTGTCAGATTTCCTCGCCCGTTCTTGTTTGAACGAGCAGAAACTAGTGACAACTTTCAGACTGATCTGCTGGTTGTTGCTCTCTTCAGAGTCGTTC
>DATGWK010000059.1:0-1937 GCA_035299525.1 Candidatus Nanoarchaeia archaeon | reverse complement strand
AGGTCTTCGAAACAAAGTACCAAAAGGTATGCGCATGGCGGGCCGAATGGGTGGAGAGCGAGTTACAGTAAAGAATCTTATGGTTCTTGAAACCAACCCCACAAACAACACTATTACCGTAAGTGGTGCAGTTCCAGGACGACGAGGCACACTTGTTGAAATTCGCGGATAAATTTATAGCATCACTATCATGGCCAAAACTCCATCTACAAAAGAAAAAATGACAGAAGCAGTTGTCTACAACACAAAGGGACAAGACGTAGGCAAGTACAAGTTGCCGGAAGACATTTTTGGTTTGCCTTGGAATGCTGACTTGGTTCACCAGGTTGTGCAATCAATGCTTTCAAGCATCCGAAAGCCGTATGCACATACAAAGACTCGAGGTGAAGTAAGCGGTGGTGGTAAGAAGCCATGGCAGCAGAAGGGAACTGGTCGAGCTCGACACGGTTCTACCCGATCTCCAATCTGGGTACACGGTGGTATCGCACACGGTCCGCGAAACGACAAGAATTTTGACCGAAAGGTTAATGCAAAAATGAAGGCTAAGGCCCTTTACACAATTCTTTCTCGAAAGATGAAGGAAGGAGAAGTGCTTTTCATGGACTCTCTTTCACTCTCTCAGCCAAAGGCAAAGGAGGCAAAAGAAATCCTCGGCTCACTTGGTAAGGTAGAAGCTTTCAAGAAGCTTTCAACAAAGAAGAAAAACGCAATTCTCGTTGCGATGGACAAGAAGAACGATGCGGTGGAAAAGGGTTTCCGAAACTTTGGTCATGTAAAAGTGGACGAAGCTCGAAACCTTAACCCAGTAGAGCTTTCTACATACAAATATGTTATGTTTGTTAACCCAGACGAGTCCGTAAAGGCAATTGCTGGAAAATTAAATAAGTAATATGGCTTTATTTGGTAAGAAAAAAGTAGAGGAAAAAGCAGTAAAGGCGCCAAAGGCGAAAGCTGTTTCTGCTGTTCCTGCAAACAAATCTACTGGCAAAGCACCAGCAATGCCTCATCCCACACACGTTATTCTCGTTCCTCGAATCACTGAAAAAGCTACAGTAAAAGCTGATGCAGAAAACGTATATGTCTTCGAAATTGCACATGATGCAAACAAAACAACTGTAAGTCAGGCAATCAAAGCTATGTACAACGTTGTTCCTGTTCGTGTAAATATTGCTCGAAACCCAGGAAAGACACTTTTCCGACGAGGAAAGACGGGCTTTACTTCAGGGGTAAAGAAGGCATATGTATATGTAAAGAAAGGAGAGAAGATTGAAATCGTATAACTAACATGAAACGATACCGACCAACAACAAAATCACGTCGAAATATGACAACTGTCTCTTTCAGACAGCACATTACGACAAACGAACCTCATAAGGCGCTTACCCACGGTTTTCGACGCCCAATGGGTCGAAACAATATGGGTCGAATCACCATGAATCACAAGGGTGGTGGTCACAAGCGACTTTTTCGAGACATTGATTTTGTGATGAACAAAGTTGGTGTTCCGGGTGTTATTCAAACTGTTGAATACGATCCAAATCGATCTGGTTTCATTGGTCTTGTGCACTACAAAGACGGTGACAAGCGATACATTCTTATCCCAAAGAATGTTCGACCTGGCCAAGAAATCATGACCGCAGAAAACGCTCCTATTTCTCCTGCAAACCGACTTCCTCTCAAAGAGATTCCACTCGGTACATTTGTATACAATATCGAAATCAAAGCTGGTGGTGGTGCAAAGATGGCTCGTTCAGCGGGTAACTATGCAGAAATCATTGCAAAAGACGGTGGTTTTGCTCATTTGAAACTTCCTTCAACAGAAGTTCGAAAGGTTTCAGAGCTTGCATGGGCATCAGTTGGTGAAGTATCTAACGATGAAAACCGACTCGTTCAACTTGGTAAAGCGGGCCGATCACGATGGTTGGGTATCCGACCTA
>DATGWK010000058.1:0-4461 GCA_035299525.1 Candidatus Nanoarchaeia archaeon | reverse complement strand
CGACTGCATGAGCTCTGTGAGCTTCGCAAAGCGCTGATCAACCTCGTTCGACCGAGTCTTGAACTCTGCCTCCTGCTGGCTGAGCTTGCTTGCACGCTCCCTCAACTCAGCTTCACGGTTGCCGAAACCCTCTTCGGTCTGTTTCACACGACCCTCGCGAGCCTCCATGGCCATCTCGCGTTCCCTGAGCTCTTGCTCAGATTGCTCAAGAGTCTGCTGACGAGCGGTCAAACCGCTCATCGCTTCCGAGACCTGCTGCTCGCGCAGCCGAATCGCGTCTTCACGCTGACTGACGCTGACCTCGAACTCTTGCTCGCGCTTCGCAAGGGCGCCCGTTGCATCAGCCAACTCTTGCTCACGTCGCTCGAGATCTTCCTTGGCAGCCTGAGCCACCTCTGCTGCCTGCCGCGCCTCCGCTTGCTGCTGCTCGAGGTGAACTGCCGCATCTTGAGCGTTAGCCCTCGCGATGTCCTCCTGCTCGCGCAGATGTAACACCACTGTCTCGAAAAGGCTCATGAGCGCCGGATCGTTCGGCACCTGAGGCAATGCCTCACGGAGTGCCTGCCGAATCCCCTCATGGTTGTCCGGAATGGACGACATACTGATCATCGTCAGCACCGCACTCATGACCTTGTTCACACCACTACCAGAGTCTGCATCGGCAGCGTGGCTGACCATCGCGATCATCATCGCTGACATGGCCTTTCCAACAGTTTGCGTCGACATAAAACCTCCGAATCATCAAAGGACATTCTTCGAACCGGGACTCCAATCCCAGTCATCCAGGCAAGATATAAACACGAAAATTTCTTTTACGCAATGGCGTGCTAGTTTAAGATTTCGTAATCTTTTGGTACGTCAAAAATGGATTTTTCCATATCATCGCCGCCGACAAAGCGAGCGATTCTTTTTCCACCATATACAGATGGCAAAATTCCAATACCATTACAACCCAGATTGTAGAGCAATACAGAATTTTTTGGTTCAGGGCCGATCAATCGAACACCATTTTGGGTGTACCCCATGAGCCCATGCCACTTAAACACGTATTCGATTTTCTTGTCTGGCTTCAACGCATGAATATGTTTTACAAATGCATCAATCTTTGCAGGAACATCTTCTGGATACTCGTGCTCATGTGAATATCGAGTATGATCATCGAGCGCGAGTTCAGGGCCGCCGATAGAAATAAGATTGTATTCTTTATCCCCCTCGTATTCGTAGAAACGTCGTGTGAGATAAAAGTACGGATCGTCGGGACTCGGGTCAGGATCAGTAAGATAACTAATTGCAATCGGGGCCTTGTTCATCTTTTCCAAATATCCGGCCATGTATCCAATCGTGCCATGAACCATATGATGGAATCGTGTATTCACCTCAAGACCAGCTTCGTTGATGATTGTGAACCCGGTAAATCCGTTCGTACACAAGACAACCCTCTTGGCAGACACGGTGTACTTCTCAGCATCAAGAAGTGCACTATCCTTACGCAAAATGATTTTTGTGATGGGTGTGAGTTCGCAGAAAGAAAAACGCTCTGGGTACTTTTTCAAAAGATACAAAAGGATTTCTTCACAAAAGAGCGCGCTGTTTACGGTGCCCTTTTGATATGAAAGCACCGCGAGAAAATCATTTGTTGTGATTTCTAAAAGTGTTTTGATCTCTTCCAGGGGTGCAGTCGTGTACAACTCTTTGTACTCCGTTGGAATGTCATTCAAAAAATCTGCATGATCCCAAATAATTAATCGTTCAGTGTTCAACCCACCCCTCTTTCGCCAGTAATTATTCTTCAAATGAAGAATAATTTGCTCATAACTTGAGAGCCCCGCATGACCGAGAAATCGTGCGAATGGAATATTGAGCCCAGCATCGGTGTACATTTCATCAAGAAGTGACCAGGCGTCTTCGACAGCTTTCTGCCCCTCAGTAGCAAGATTGAGACCAAACTCATCGACCAAACTTGCAAAACCCCTTTCGAAATAACTTACAACCTGACCCGCATTGTGACCCGTTGCACCATGCGCAAGCTTGTACCGTTCAAGAAGCAACACATTCTTATCTGTGTACTTAAGAATAAAAAAAGCTGTAGCAATACCAGCAATGCCAGCACCAATGATTGCCACATCAGTTTCAGTATCATTTTGAAGTCCGTGAGAGACTCGATCCTTTCTCAGCTGGTACAGCCACGGCGAATGATTGATTTTCATGTCACCCTATTATACAGAGAACAAATCACGAATTGAAATTCTAGAACCTTTTTTGCAAAACAAAGAAAACAAGACCAGTCCACAACGAAATCAGACCAAAAAGCAAAATAAGCCCTGAGAAAATGTATGTGATAATTCCGAGGTTTAGTGCCGTCATGAGGGTGGTAGCAGTAACCCACAATGAACGATTCTCATCTGTGCGAGACATTTGTGCGTATGTAAGACCGCCAGTTGTTTCAAGAACGTGGTGTCTAATGATGTCGGCTTGTGATTTAAGAGTGAACGGACCCCGAACTGCAGTATTTGGAATTGACGCATCTGCAGGAGTCACTATTTTTTCTTGCGTAATATTTTTATATGTAAACGAAATTGCCCAACTTCCACCCAAAACCATAACAAGTCCAACCACAATAGCTAAGAAAGAAGAAACTCGAAGTAATGTTTTCATAGAAAAAGTATACCAAACAGCCATAAGCACTTAGAGAACTTTCTCAACAAGCCTTGGTTCATCGTCATCATAGACGACTTCAAACGTCACCCGCCCGATGACCTGCCCCCGTTCGGTCTCGATGTTTACGGTCCACTGCCCCTCTTGGAGATTTGCCTTCTTGGTGTATCCACGATACCCGCGATCTGGACCACCAATAACGGTATACGGGATTTTGCTCACAGAAACCCAACGATTTGTTTCCGAGTCGAAAAATTTCCAGTTATGAACTACGGTTGTCGTGAGATTGTTGGGTGCAAACACCGAGCTGTACACAAAGAGGGGCACACCCTTTCTAATATGTATGTTTTCAAAGATTTGCATTGAACCGAAGATTGATTGGTCTTCCTCTTGAACAATGTATTTATCATCAATGCGTTGAATCGCATGGTACACACCAGCATCTTTTAATGAAAGTGGAATCGGTGGAATCAGATTGGTGAAATACAAAACATTTACCAACAGAAAAAGAACAGTGATCGAGTAAATAATTGGGCGAATACTTTTCTCCACCCTATCTGGCACAACACGATTCAATAGATATACAAAAGCAGTGACCAATAACAACGCAATCACCCCACTCAAGACAAAGACGAACGAACCCATTCGATTTACGAGAACTGGTACTGCAAAGATCGCAAAGAAAAATAAAGCGAGAAAAAGAAACGAGACTTGGTACACGAGACGTTCGTATTGCTTACGCAATCGCTCATTACCAATAAGAAGACCGAAAAGAATTATGATGAAGGGCCAGCTTGAGAGTAGTGATCCGCTTCGGAAATAGAAAATTGAAAAACCGCTGAAGAGACCGCCAAATGCAAACTGAATAAGGAGAAGTAGGAATGGATGTAAACGACCAACCCACTCATTCTCATACTTGCCGGCTTCGATGTAATTAATGAGAAAAATTGAGAAACAGATAATTAAAAAATACGTAATAAAAACACCATTCTCATAGAGGTTATCGATTCGTCGAAGTGTTAACGCATCGAGGATAAATCCAGCAAAAAGCGCAAGCGAGGAAAGTTTGCGCTCATGTTTTGTTACCCAATTTTTAATTCTATAGAAATAGGAACGCACAATTTGAGAATAGCATATTCCCCTTTTCGATCACTACCCCGTTGCAAGCATTACCCAAATTGCTGCGAAGACAAGAAACACTACTGCACCGGCAGCGATTCGATAGTTGGGATTTGAAACCTTTTTTGTCGCGAACAAAATAGAAGTGCTCATTACAACAAAGAAAACCCAGGCAAAAAGAAAGTCATGCCAACTCCAGTTCCAACCATCAACAAACGTATTACCAAGAAGCGGAACAATAAGCGCCACCGCTGACCAGCTCATGATTCTTAAAATCGATTTTTTCATACAAGGATTGTAACCAATGTAATCGCCAAAAGGTTTCAGGTTCAATGCCGTTATTTTATACAGCAGAAATACCTGAAGGATAGTGTGCTAATTATTGCTTTGACCAAGCCCCTACCCAACTTTGCATCATTTCAATCTCACGTGTTTGAGAAGTAATAATGTTATCAGCAAGTTCTTTCATCTCTGAACGCTCTGTTGAACCCTTAAGCATACTAGCCATCATCACCGCCATCTCGTGGTGCGGAATCATTTGATTGATAAATTCGAGATCAAAATCTTTTGCCGTACGGAGTTTATCCAAGTCACCACTCATGCTATTCATGTGAGAAGTACCGGACATCATGTGACCACCCATCATATGTTGGTCCGTCTTGAGCACGTCTGTACCAAACCACTCCT
>DATGWK010000057.1:0-6685 GCA_035299525.1 Candidatus Nanoarchaeia archaeon | reverse complement strand
AAGGCATGCAAGTCGAGCGCCCTGGACTGTGTTTACAAACAAAAGTTTGCAAGCAGAGTCCAGGGAGCGGCGAACGAGGTAGTAACACGTAGGTACGCACCCCAAAGTCGGGCATAACTAGTCGAAAGATTAGATAATTCTCGATGGTCTCGAAAGAGTAAAGATTTATCGCTTTGGGAGCGGCCTGCGGGATATCAGCTAGTTGGTAGGGTAAAAGCCTACCAAGGCTATGACGTCTAGGGGAGCTGAGAGGCTGACCCCCACCGATGGAACTGAGATACGGTCCATACACCTACGGGTGGCCGCAGTCGAGAATCTTCCGCAATGGACGAAAGTCTGACGGAGCGACGCCGCGTGAAGGATGAAGTGCTTCGGCACGTAAACTTCTTTTATCAGGGAGAAAGTTTATTGATAGTACCTGAGGAATAAGAGGCTACAAACTCTGTGCCAGCAGTAGCGGTAATACAGAGGCCTCAAGCGTTATCCGGAATTACTGGGCGTAAAGGGTGTGTAGGTGGTTTAGTTAGTCTTCTGTTAAATTCTTCGGCTTAACCGGGGACCTGCGGGAGAAACGGCTAAACTAGAGGATGCAAGAGGTATATGGAACTCATGGAGTAGGGGTGAAATCCGTTGATATCATGAGGAACACCAAAAGCGAAGGCAGTATACTGGTGCACTCCTGACACTCAAACACGAAAGCGTGGGTAGCGAATGGGATTAGATACCCCAGTAGTCTACGCCCTAAACGATGATCGCTAGGTTTTCGGAGTATCGACCCTCTGAGAGGCGAAGCTAACGCGTTAAGATAGGCGCCTGGGTAGTACGGCCGCAAGGCTAAAACTCAAAGGAATAGACGGGGACTTGCACAAGCAGTGGATTATGTGGTTTAATTCGATGGTAAACGAAAAACCTTACCCGGGTTTGAAATCTAGCTGAATACTTTAGGAAACTTTAGTAGTCCTCACGGACAGCTAGACAGGTGTTGCATGGCCGTCGTCAGTTCGTGGTTTGAATTGTTCCCTTAAGTGGGGTAACGAACGCAACCCTCGTTGTCTGTTACATGTATCAGGCGAGACTGCCCCCGACTTAGTGCGCTACGTGAAAATGTAGTTCGTTAAGTCGGGGGAGGAAGGCGAGGATAACGCCAGGTCAGCATGACCCTCTGATATCCGGGGCCACACACATAATACAATCGCATCTACAACGCGTCGCGACGGAGTAATCCTGAGCCAATCGTAAGAAAAGATGCGCCAGTTCGGATTGGGGGCTGCAACTCGACCCCATGAAGCCGGAATTGCTAGTAATCGCAGGTCAGCTATACTGCGGTGAATACGTTCTCAAGTCTTGTACTCACCGCCCGTCAACTCAAGGGAGCCGGGGATACCCGAAGTCCGCTTTTGCGGCCTAAGGTAAATTCGGTGACAGGGAGTAAGTCGTAACAAGGCACGGGTAGCGGAAGCTGCTCGTGGAATATTTCAAATTGAAACATCCGATTGTATCTTTGATACACATCGGTCACTGTGTCGGTATTGTGTATCTCGTACGAGTACATAATGGCAACTGTTGTGAGCCCAAATCAACATGACGCCAGGAAAGACTGGAACTAAAGACCGCCTTCGCCCTCTGGGCTTTGGCGGGTCAAAGAACGGAACAAAATAAAAGATGGAAACCCCAACTTCGCCCTCTGGGCTACGCGGGGCAATAAGAAAAACCACCTCGAAAGGGGTGGTTTTTCGTTGCCTGGAATATTATTGACACATTCTTTATTAAGTGCTAATCTTGCGTCAGTGTTCGAAACAGTTCCTTTTGGTTTTTTTTCACGCCTTTTCAGGAGGAAACGGTACATGCACAGAAATGCAGGACGCCATCCCGATCCAGTCGTCGCTGATCTGCTTCGTGCTCGTCGTCACGGTCTTGTGACCAGGCTTACCCCGCTTCAGGCAGAACGCGGCAGGCAGAACGATCTCGTCATGGCCTCCGTCAGCGGTCGCCCCTCGATCAACGTGCAGGTGGCTCGGGCACTTCGTCCGAAAACCACCCCCGGTGGTACGGATATCAGATGGGACAGGGTTCATCGAGCTCGTGGGTTGATTCTCTCGGGCGCGATCGACGACATGGTTCCGATCGCTGTCACTGCCGACGCCCTGACAACTGTTCTCAGGTCTGGGTTCGATCTGGCTCCCGCGAACGCTCAGTGCGTTCACTGTGGTCAGTACTTGCAGAACCGCGGCACCGGTCGTCTCGTTTGCCCTCGAAACTGTGACAATCCGTGCTTTACGGCAGGGTGAGAACTACTGCCCCCCTTGGACCCCATCGCTACGGCGGTGGGGCTCTTTTCTTTTGTATCGTTTGACAATATAGAATATTAGTGTTATTATTTATATAGGCCCAATGAATCGGTATGTTCCGGTTCTGGTTGGTAACTCTGTAAAAGGAATTACAGATGTTTAAGAAATGGATTGCTCTTTGTATCGTTGTCACCGTTTGTTTCGTTTGTACGAGCGTCTCAGCTGGTCAGTCATCAGCGTTGGTCAATGCTCTTATCCAGGTGGAATCTGGTGGAGATGATTCAGCTGTGGGTGACAAGAACTTGAAGAACAAGGCCTACGGCTGTCTTCAGGTTCGTCAGGACTGCGTTGATGACGTGAACAGGGTCTATGGTACCAACTACCGTGCCAAGGATTGCCTGAATGATCGAGCACTTTCGATCAAGATCTACGAGCTCTACATGAAGCTCTACGCAACCAAGAAGCGACTTGGTCGTGAGCCGACTGATGAAGATCGAGCCCGGATCTGGAACGGTGGACCGAATGGTTGGAAAAAGTCTAGTACTAAGAAGTATTGGGCGAAGGTCAAGAAGAAGTTGAAAGATTGATGTATCGTTCCAGACCGTGGCGGAGCCGCGGTTTTTTGTTGCCTGTAAGTCTTGTTTAAAGCCCCATTTTCTGTTAATTTAAGGTTTCCCTTATGAAGGGAGGCATAGCTGTTGTGGTTACTTGTTAGCGAGTCGATTGGTGTTTATGCGGGCGTATAGCTCAGGTGGTTAGAGCGCGTCACTGATAATGACGAGGTCCCAGGTTCAACTCCTGGTACGCCCACAACGTTTTGCTAAATTAGTTTGTGTTTCCATATATTGACTAGGTGTTGCCATTGTAGTACTTTAATGGCGGTTTTGTGTTCCTTTAACTCTTTTGCTGGAGGTGACGCATGTGTCTTTCAGAGGCGGGAAGCTCAGCCTCTGGGCTGATACTTCCTACAAAACAATTTAGTTTGTTCGGCGGAAATGTTCGGGTGTTTGCTTGGGGTAAGCCATACGACTGGAATCGGATGGCAACTGACAAGAAGCTCGATCAGTTTGCGACTCTTGCACACCATGCAAAGGAATGTGGTGTGAAGCGGGTATTCACACCACTCGCGTTCGAGAACCCGAGTCTTACGGGGGAAGCAGTTCTGAGAGAGCGAACGGTCGGAACGGTGATTGATGATGACCCCAGTCTCTATCGAGAGAAAATTGATGTCGATGATGTCGAGTTTTATTTCGGTGGCGACGGTGATGGTGTTCGTCTCACCGGGCCGGGTGCGTACTTTCTGCCCTCGGCCGACTGCTACATGCTGGCGTTCCGAATGCGAAACGGACTTGTTGTTGGATGTCATGGAGGGCGAAACAGTCTGATCGAACCGAAAGCAATCAGAAAGGTCCACCATTCCGAGTATCAGAGTGTCGTGAATGCTGCCATGCGAGGTTGGTACAACCGTTTGGATGAGCTCGAGTCGGCGATGTTGCTTGGTATTAAGGGATCATCCTTCACACATCCCTTCGATCATCCACAATACGGAGAAACGAACAAGGAAATGGCCGCGCATCTTGTCAGAGAATTCGGTCCAGACACGGTGCTCGCGCCCTATGATCAGTGTCCGATTAACCTCGAAGCAGTAGTCAGGTATCAGCTTCAACGGCTCGGTGCGCCTGTCGACCCCTTGTATTTCGAAGTTGATCCTACAGATACGGCGACGGAGTTAGACTCACATGGCGAACGAGTCTGGCACAGCTGTCGTATGGGTGACACTACGCGAAATGGAGTTCTTGTTGTTCGAATGCCATGATGCTTCGAACGAGAGCGGTCACATGTGGCCGCTCTTTTCTTATCGCAGTTTTTCGATACAAAGAGTAGAATATGCCAATGGATTTTAAGAATAAAAAAATAACTCTTATGGGACTCGGTCTTCTTGGTCGAGGTGTTGGCGATGCGGCTTTTTTTGCTGAAGCCGGGGCAGATTTAACTGTGACTGACCTGAAGACAAAAGGGCAACTCGAATCATCACTTGAAAGTCTCAAAAAATATTCAAATATTAGATTTGTACTTGGTGAGCATCGGCTTGAAGATTTCCAGAACGCGGATTTGGTCGTAAAGGCAGCAGGTGTGCCAATGGACTCGCCATTTATTCTCGAAGCAGAGAAGAACAATGTTCCAGTTAAAATGAGTACTGAAATTTTTGCTGAAAACACTTCTGCCGATGTTGTCGGTATTACTGGCACTCGAGGCAAATCAACTGTTTCATATTTAATTTACGAAATTCTAAAAGAACACCACAAAGATTCCAGTCAGACTGTTTTCTTGGGTGGAAATATTCTTGGCGTTTCGACCATTTCACTTTTGAAAGAAACAAGAGAAAAAGATATTGCGGTACTTGAACTTGATTCATGGCAACTTCAAGGCTTCGGTCATTCTCACAACAAAAAGTTTCCGGAAAATCCAGAGGGTTTCTCGCCAAAAGTTTCAGTCTTTACTACCTTCATGCCAGATCATCTCAACTATTACAATGGTGACATGCAAAGATACTTTGCTGATAAGGCTAATATCTACCGATTCCAGAACTCAGACAATATACTGGTTGTAAGCGAGCAGGTAATGGGATACATCAACAGATTCGGTCCAAAACCGAAATCAAAAATAATTATTGCTCGTACTGAAGATGTCCCGGATTCTTGGAACATACACATCCCGGGTGATCATAATAGGCTTAACATCGCACTTGCGACTGCTACAACCAAAGCACTCGGTGTTCCAGAAGCAACAATCAAGAAGGCGGTAGAAAATTTCAGGGCAGCACCCGGTCGACTCCAACTCGTTCGGCAACATGGTGGTGTAGATATTTACAACGACACAAACAGCACAACGCAAGATGCAACTATCGCTGCTTTAAAGGCGTTTGGCCCTGATAAAAAGACGATCTTGATTTTTGGTGGAGCAGACAAGAAGCTTGAAACAGGGGGGTTGCTCTCAATGCTTCCTGAGTACACAAAAGCAATTGTTTTGTTGCCAGGAACAGGTACAGATTCGATCAAAGAAAGTCTCGTTTCAGTTTCAAAAAAGGTCCCAACGACTTTTGCTTCTACAATGCAGGAAGCTGTGAGTGTGGCGTGGGGTCACGCACAAGCTGGTGACCGAGTTATCATGAGTCCAGCATTTGCATCATTTGGTCTATTCAAGAATGAGTATGATCGTGGCGATCAGTTTAATGCAGCAGTGAAAAAATTGTAATACACATGGTAAATCTTCTCCGGACGTATTACAAAACAATACATCCATTCAAAAAAATATATTGGTACATAACACGACCACATCTGCGTGGGGCGATTTGCGTCGTCGAGTGTAATGGAAAATTTCTTCTTGTGAGACATGATTACGGACACAAGCTTTGGACTTTTTTCGGAGGCAGGGTTAACAGAGATGAAGAACCAGAAGCGGCAGCTATTCGTGAAGCAAAAGAAGAAGTGGGTATTGTGTTGCGATCAGTAACAAAAATTGGTGAATATGAAAGTAATGTGGATTATAAACAAGACCATATTGATGTCTTTTACGCACAGGTTTCAGAGCCGTTTTATGTTCTAAACCCAGTTGAGTTGCGCGAGGTAAATTGGTTTGCTCCACGCGAATTGCCAAGAGACAGATCTCCCAGGGTTGATCAGGTTTTTGATATGCTTAGGAACCATGACAGAAATTAATCTAAAAAATATTAAGAAGGCTTATTTTATCGGTATTGGAGGCATAGGGATGTCGGCTGTTGCTCGTATGCTTTTGCAGGAGGGAAAGGAGGTATACGGCTCTGATTTGAGTGCTTCCCACATTACTGAGGAACTCGAAAAGCTTGGTGCACATATTCACATTGGTAAACCGCAGGCAACATTACCCGAAGATGTCGACGTTGTGATTTATACGGTTGCGATTTCAGATACACATTCAGAATTTGTGTCAGCAAAAGCAAAGAATATCCCAACGATTTCATATCCAGAATCCCTCGGTCTTATTTCTAAAGATAAGTTTACAATTGCGATTGCGGGTACTCATGGGAAAACAACAACAACAGCGATGGTTGCCCAGGTACTTATCGATGCGGGGCTTGATCCAACAGTAATTGTCGGAAGTCTTTTGAAATCAGGAACCAACTTTATTGCAGGAAAAAGTAAGTATCTTGTAGTTGAGGCATGCGAATATAAACGATCCTTTCTTAACATCAAACCCGATATCGCGATTATCACAAACATCGATGATGATCATCTTGATTACTACAAAAATCTTGAAGGAATCCAAAAAGGTTTCTCTGAATTTCTTTCGGGTATGAAGTCTGGTGGTGTTCTTGTTACAAACACTGACGATAAAAACATTGCACCAATCCTTTCGAG
>DATGWK010000056.1:0-2485 GCA_035299525.1 Candidatus Nanoarchaeia archaeon | reverse complement strand
TACGGCCGCAGGTGCAATCGCAAGTGGTCAAACAGGTGCCACAGCAATGTCGTATGCGATTTGTGGTGCCAGAAGTCCATCCGGATCAACTCAAGCATCTTGGATGGTTGCTGTACCGCTCAAGTCTGCCCCGCAGCTGAACCTTTTTAGCGGCATCCCGGGGGCTGTGCGTGGATGGTGTGTCGACAGTGCTGGAAACTCCAAGTTGATCAGTTCAGCGTTGCCGCAAGCACCGACACAGTGTCCTTAGTATTAAAAAAATATATGAAAAAAGGTTTTACACTCATTGAGCTTCTCGTTGTGATTGCGATTATTGGTCTTTTGGCGTCTGTTGTTTTGGCTTCGCTCAATTCAGCTCGAGCAAAGGCAGCAGATGCAAGTGTAAAGGCAAACCTCGCCACTGTTAGAAGTCAGGCTGCACTCTACTTCAATCAAAACGGTGACTATGGAGAAGCTACGGGTTCGGATTCAAATTCAGAGAACGGCTGTAACACCGGTGGTTTCATGGTTGATAGTGATCCTGTAATGAAGGCTGCTTTTATGGCTGCTCGAGGTAGTGGTGCGCCAGATCCTCTTGACGGCTCGTGCTATATTTCCAATGGTCCAACCCCTTCGTATGTAATTTCTATTCTGCTCAAAACAGATCCTAATTACCGTTGGTGCATTGATAACTCCGGTAATTCTAAACAAGTAGCCGCGAACATAACATTTCCTAACGACAATTCTCCTCAGGTTTGTCACTAACAACAAAAACCGCTTCGGCGGTTTTTGTTTTGTGAATATGAATAAATAATGTTAGAAAATTACGTTATACTTAAAACTATTACTATAAAATCTATTGAAATGAAAAAAGGTTTTACACTCATTGAGCTTCTCGTTGTGATATCGATTGTAGGTTTGCTAGCATCCATTGCGCTCGCTTCGCTCAATGTTGCTCGGGCAAAGGCAGCTGATGCAAATGTTAAACAAGCGCTCTCACAGATTCGTGCTGCTGCGGCATCGTACTACCAGAATAACAATGACACCTATGGAAGCGATGTGAATTCTATCGACTGCCTCGATCTTGCGGGGGGAAACCTTTTTACCGCAAGTGACATTGAAGCCCTTATTAACAGTGCCGTTGTTTCTACTGGTTTTTCGACTGGTCAAATGGGTTACACCTCCATTTGTACTTTAGCTGGAGATGAGTGGTCGGTTCTTGTTCCATTAAAACATCAGGTTGGATACCATTGGTGTGTTGATTCGTATGGAAACTCGAAGGCAGTTCCAGAAGATCAGACATTTATTGAGTTGGTTACAGCGGGTGTGCTAAATAGCTGCAACAATTGGTAGATTACATTTAGGATTTTTTTCATTAAAAAACAAGTGAAAAGAGGATTTACTCTCATTGAACTACTTGTCATTATCGCAATAATTGCATTGATCAGTACCATCATTCTTGCAAATCTAAAAGCTGCGAGAGACAAGGGGGTGAATGCGGCCATAAAGGCAAACATAGACACAATAAGGACCCAGTCACAAATCGTATTTGATGAAACGGGAAGTTACGACACATTATTTACACCCGGAAGTCCTGCCCTCAATGCATACAACACAGCAATAGCTATATCGGGCGAACCTCCTCCCACAGGCTTGAGACACTCTGCTAGTGAATGGATAGTGCAAGTTAAACTGAGATCGGGGGATGGTGGTGGTATTTGGTGTACGGATAATAGCGGTGTTGCCAAAAGAATTACGCAATTTACAGAGCAGTATGCATGCCCGTAGTGGTAGCGCGCAGTGTCTTTAGAAGGCTAGTATTAATACTTGGATGATAAATTTTTTAATAGTAAGCACGTTTTTGTTTGGGGCGCTCATTGGTAGTTTCTTGAACGTTGTAATCTTGCGTTATGGTACCGGTAAGAAAATTCTCGGAATCGGGGAGCGATCAATGTGTTTTTCCTGCAGTAAAACACTTGAGTGGTACGAACTCATTCCGGTTTTTAGTTTCTTGTATCAGCGTGGTCGTTGTCGAGGTTGTAAATCAAAGATCTCTTGGCAGTATCCGCTTGTTGAGTTCACTACTGGATTACTTTTTGCTGCAGTTGCCTGGAAAAATTTCTCAGGCGTCTCACTCGAAGAAGCTTTCGGTGCTTCAAATTTTAGTACAACAGCAATCCTTACACTGTTCCAGTTTGTAATCTGGTCAATTCTTATTGTGATTACGGTTTATGACATTCGTCACAAAATTATTCCGGACTTTCTCGTGTTTATGTTTGCTGGGTTGAGTTTGATTGCTTCGATTTTCTTTCCAGAGGTACTTGGCCACACCGTGACCAGTGCGATTGTTGCCGGTATTGCATTCTTTGCATTTTTTGGCGGCCTTTGGCTTGTGTCTGGTGGGCGATGGCTTGGTTTTGGTGATGCAAAGTTGGTGTTGGGAGTCGGTTTCCTCCTCGGGCCCATTCAAGGTCTTTCTGCGCTTGTCTTGTCGTTTTGGATTGGC
>DATGWK010000055.1:0-13059 GCA_035299525.1 Candidatus Nanoarchaeia archaeon | reverse complement strand
TTCAAAACCAATAAATCTCAGGTCCTTGTTGCAACGGACGTTGCAGCTCGAGGTCTTGATATTGCAGACGTAAGTCATGTAATTAACTTCGATATTCCTGCTACCTACGATGATTACATTCATCGTATCGGTCGAACTGGTCGTGGTGGCAAGAAGGGTAAGGCGCTGACCTTCGTTGAAGGCCGAAAGCCAAGTCCGCAGGGTAGTCAGAATCGTTTTCCAAACCGAAAATAAAAATATATTAATTAACTAACATGGAAGCAGAATTCAAAGCATACGTAAAAAATCAGAACAAGAAGGCGTTTTCTACGCCGGGTGTTTGGGTTGAACGACCTCGACGATCAGCTGTTTTGATCTGTGCGTCATGTAATGGTAAATACATCAAAACTCGTGCTGCACAGAAAATGTGCGTCCGATGTATGATGCGACCACAAAACTAAACAAAAGCCCCGTCAATCGGGGCTTTTGTTTATAATGAATCATTATCAGTAATCAACAATGATGGTTCAGCTATACGAAGTGTTATATTGGATCGGTTTAATTTTATTCGGTGGGTATTTTGTATATAACGGTGTTCGACATTTTATCTACCATTCAGGTATGGCAGGGTACGCAGGTGCAATGGGAGTTCCACAGCCGAGCATGGCTGTGTACGTATCAGGTGCGCTTCTTGTGCTGGGTGGTATGGGTCTTATTTTAAATTTTTACACACACGTTGCTCTTTGGCTTCTGGTTGTATTTCTAGTCCCGGTAACTCTTAAGATGCATGCATTCTGGAAGACATCCGACCCAGCGGCGCGAATGTCTAGTGAGATCAATTTCTACAAGAATATGGCACTTCTTGGTGCGGTATTCATGCTTATGTATCTGATCGGGTAACAAAAACACCCCACAGGGTGGGGCGGTTTTTGCACCTGTAAACTCTTGTCGATTTCGACGTCTACTGTGTTGAGAAGTTGATGTTTGTATTTATCGTAGTTGATGCGGTTTGTGTACTCGTTGCGGTAGCGTTTGTTGTTGTAGCGGGAACAGTAACTGTGTGAGGGGTGGTGGTAGGGTTAGAAACAGAAGGTGCTGATATTGGTGTTGGAGATTTGAAGTAAAACCACGTCCCGAGTCCAATAATAAGCACGAAAACAATTATAAGAAAAAAGTTTTTTAGGGTATTACTCATTGGAATCAACTGTCGTTAAAATCAATTACTTATAATTACGTCCACTATACAAAATTACGATTCGAATCGCCATATTAGAAATTAAATCAAACCCTTATGAATAATCGAGCTGGAGTTGTCATTGGTGCCATTGTTATTATTGTGATTCTTGCATTTACAGCATATTGGCAATTTGGTCGAAATCAAAGCGCATCTGTTCTTGATAGTCAGCAACCAATAACACAAGAGCAACCACAGGATAATCGCATTATCACGGCACTGCATCAGTATAAGAACGGTACTCATATTATTGCAGGTCAGGCTGATGTCCCAACTCCATGTCATGTACTTTCAGAAACAGTCTCAGTTTCTGATGCTACGCCACGACAAGCAACAATTGCATTTACAACGACGGCATCAGGAGATGTGTGTGCGCAGGTTATTACCAGTGCGCGGTTCAAGACTGAGTTTATTGCCCCAGAAAATGTTATCATCAACGCAACATGGAACGGTGCGCCCGTTCAGTTGAATTTAATTCCAGCGAGTGCTGAGGACGACCTCGACAACTTCGATATCTTTATCAAGGGTTAAATAGAAAACGTGACGAAACAAATAGAAACAGCAGTGCTTGGTGGTGGATGTTTTTGGTGTACCGAGGCGGTCTTTAAAATGCTTCGAGGAGTAGAGAGTGTGTTGCCAGGTTATGCGGGTGGAAAGGGAAAGCCGGCTTACGAAGGTGTTTCGACTGGTACAACTGGGTATGCAGAGGTGGTGCAAATCATGTTTGATCCAAAGATTATTTCGTTTGAAGATTTACTCACCGTCTTTTTTGCATCACATGATCCGTCGACACTCAATAGACAAGGTAATGATGTTGGGACCCAGTATCGATCAGTTATTTTCTTTGCAAACGAAACACAAAAGGCTGTTGCTCAGAAAGTAATAGCTGAAATCAATGCGTCTTCGCCCGAGGGTACGACTGTGGTTACTCAGCTTGAACCACTTACTGAATTCTACAAAGCAGAAGATTATCATGTAGATTACTATGCAAATAATCGCAATCAACCATACTGTGAGTTGGTTATTAATCCTAAATTAGAAAAAGTTCAACAAAAATTTGCTGACCTACTTAAAACCCATGAACAATAAAAAGCCAATGCCTCAAAGTGAAGCCGAGTGGAAGGATACGCTTTCTCCCGAACAGTATCGAGTGCTCCGAGAGGGTGGAACTGAAGCACCGTTTACGGGTGAACTTCTCGATGAAAAAAGATCCGGAAGGTATCGTTGTGTTGCGTGTGGCCAAGAACTCTTTAGCTCTGGAACAAAATTCGATTCCGGAACCGGCTGGCCATCATTTGATGAGGCCTTACCTGGTGCAGTGAAATTTATTCATGATGATAGTCATGGAATGCAACGGACAGAAGTTGTTTGTTCTAACTGTGGTTCACATTTGGGACATGTTTTTGATGACGGACCAACACAAACAGGGAAACGGTATTGCCTCAATTCAGTCTGTCTTGGATTTGAAGAGGAGGGGAAATAGCCAAAAAACTGCGTGCTACAATATGAGCGTAGTATTTTATGGCTGAACCTATTTTTGATTTAGCACAACTCAAAAAACTCCGTAAGCCCGTTCGGAATGTTAATGATGAGCAACGAAAGAAACTCTCTACTGTTGATCATTTGGCCCTCATTATTACCGAGAAAGTGGGAAGTATGGGTTTTTTCTTTCTTGTGACCACTTGGACACTCGTTTGGCTTGGATGGAACACACTTGGACCAATAGAGTTGCGATTTGATCCATTTCCAGCATTTGTTTTGTGGCTTTTTATCTCTAATTTTCTTCAGCTTATTTTCCTTCCGATCATTATGGTAGGACAAAATCTCCAGGGGCGTCATGCAGAAGCTCGAGCTGAAAATGATTATGTCGTTAATGTGAGAACAGAACGCGAGGTGACAGCTATTTTGACACATTTGGAACAACAAGAAGAGAAAATTAATAAAATTCTCGAACGATTAGAAGTTTAGAAATCATATATGCATAAGGTATATCGAATTGATCAGCTTGCAGACGGTATCTTTTCAATCATTATGACGTTGCTGATACTCGATCTCCGTATTCCGACGGTTGGTTATGTATCAGACGCAGCGTTGTGGCGAGGAATTGTTGAGACAGCGCCTCTGTTTCTGACATTTTTTATCAGCTTCCTCACACTATTTACGTACTGGCGGGCACATCACTTCATTGTATCTACGTATGCAAAGAATCTGACTGGTGGGCTGGCGAATTACAATGCAATTTTCTTTATTCTCATTGGTATCATTCCTTTTTCATCAAAATTTGTAAGCAGTTATCCTGGTTCGCGTGTGCCAATCATATTCTATGGAATCAATGTGATTTTGATTGGCCTTGCGCTCTATTTTATGAGGCGACATGTCGAACGAAGTCCTGATATTGAGACTGTGAAACTTCCTATTGATCAGGTTGGAGGTGGCTACATCCGAATTTTGCTCCCAGTCTTCTTTGCACTCATCGCACTTATTTTAAGCATTTGGGATGCATACTTACCGATTATTTTATTTAGCATCGCAATTATCTTTAATTTGTTACCGGGCACATCAAGCTGGTTGTACCATCACCTCGCAGGGCATTCAAAACATTAGACCTGTAACGATTTTACAAGATCACACGTTTTAGTTAGCGAAGGGTCGAATTTAGAATAATGGGCCAAACGTACACAGGCTGGAAGACCAGCCTGTTGGCCCGTACCTTCACAAAGCGGGAGTCATAAAAAGGAGTATAGTACAACCATGAATACAGATCTCGAATCCCTTGAAACAAAAGATGACGTAGAGGTATTGAACCTCTCGCTTTCTAAGCCTGACGCATTTGCGATCCTTGTTTCGCGATACGAGTTACCCTTTTTTCATAAAGTATTTGCAATCGTAAAGAACCGCGAAGAAGCTCAGGATATTGTTCAGGACACATTCGTGAAGATCTTTATTCATGGGGCAAAATTCAAACCGCAGGACGGTGCGTCGTTCAAGTCCTGGGGCTACCGAATTCTTCTTAACACCTGCTTTACGTACCTCAAGAAGAAGAATCGGGAGAAGGAGTTTGTGTCAGCCGTAGAACCGGAAGTTCTTCAGTCATTTGGCGACGTAGAGGATATCGAGCGCAAGTACAACCTCGATCACTTCCTCTTTATTGTTTCCAAACTACCTGTTGTTGTTTCTTCATTATTGAGAAAGGTGATGATGGAGGGCAAAAGCCATGAGGAAATTGCAGCAGAAGAGGGAACAAGTGTAGGTGCAGTACGTACTCGACTTCATCGTGCTCGTGCTGAATTCAAAAAGGTAGATAAGAATTATCAACAACTTTCATTATCAAAAATAAAAGATGTCTCGTATTGATTACACGCAAAATTTAGGAAATCGGATTTATATGGTGTATTTGATGCGCAAGGTTTTGTGCGCGCGCGGCCTCGGTATAAGTTGGCTCGTATTGTCCGCAGCACTACTCCTTTCATTCGTATCAATTATCAGTGTGATTCGGAATTTTTGGATAGCATCGCGCGATTTGGAGAGCGCGTATGGTTATGTAGCACATTCGTTCGCTAACACTGACATGGTGGTTCAGGCGATTTCAGTCAGCATTATTGCAGTTCTTACATTTTTTGCCTTCGATTTTTACCGTTCAACTACCTATAATCGATAAAAAAGCCCAAAATTGGGCCATTTTTTGACTAAAATTTCATAACACTTTTTTAACGAAATCAATCCTTGCCCATGGTAGTATTATTTTGTTATGACATTGCCTTTGGGCGAAAAGGGTATACATATGGGCCGTAAGCGAACCATTGCATCAACTGGTCGCCTTTTTATTGTGCTTGTCCTTTTTGTCTTTCTGAATGTTCTGATCATTAACGTGTATGTGAACACGTACGGTCGAAAGTATATTTTGAAAGATACTGCAAACATACCATTTGCGACTTCTACACGTGCTGTTGGTATTGTCCTGGGTGCAAGTGTGTATAGTGACGGAACACTGTCTCCAATGCTTGAGGAGCGAGCGATTGCGGCGTTGAATTTGTATAAAGAGAATAAGGTTTCAAAATTGCTTGTGAGTGGCGACAATCACACCCCTTCTTATAATGAAGTGATGCCAATTCGAAAGTATCTCCTCGATAGTGGTGTGCCGCCGGAAGATGTGTTTACAGATTTTGCAGGACTTAACACCTATGACAGCATGTACCGGGCGAAAAACATCTTCGGTGCGGATGATGTTCTTATCGTGACTCAGGGTTTTCACTTACCTCGTGCGATCTATGCCGCACGAAACCTCGGGCTTAATGCATACGGAGTTGCTGCAGACTCTGGACAATACTATGTGAGGAACAGTACTCGAGAAATCTTTGCTACACCAAAAACTTTCTTTAAGGTGGCTACACGGTCTCCGTCGTTATTCCTTGGACGTCAGATTTCTATTGAGGGGGATGGAAGAGAGAGCTTAAGGTAAATTGATTGTTGAGTGCCAACTGCTTATTTTTTATTTGAGAATTCTGAGCTATAATTGATTCCTTGAGCATTTAAATATTGGTTGTCTTTGAAAAAAATGAATTCAGTTGTTGCTAAAAAAAGTCAGATTCACGGTATGGGGTTATTTATGCAACGCAATGTTTTAAAAGGGAAACTCGTTGCTCGTATTAAGGGTAGTATCTCAACAGTTGATAAGCGTATGCTCTCGACCAAAGAAGAGGCACAAATGCATCCTGATTGGGTGGGGATCTCAATGAGATACTGGATTGATCCCTTAATACCATTTAAATATATTAATCATTCATGTGACCCTTCTTGTGGTATACGAGGAAGGGTGGAACTTCATGCTCTGCGGAATCTTGAAGCTGGAGATGAGGTTACGATTGACTATTCTACAGTTGAGGTTAATCCGCACTGGCAAATGAAATGTGATTGTGGTTCAAAAAAATGCAGAAATGTGATTAAATCAATCGAGTTTTTACCGATTGCTTCATTTAAAAGGTACTATCCGTTTATTCCAACCGTGTTTAAGAAATTTTATTTGCGAACTAAGAATATATCTGATATTGGTTAATTTTTGACAATCATGTCATTTTTTATTTCGGCTTTGGTTCTCAGTGTTGCTGCGAGTTTATTACAAATTCTGGGTTATTGGATTTATTTTGTAAAAATTAGAGAAAAAAGGGTTAGACCAAATACAGCAAGTTGGAGCATTTGGGCATTTGGTGCTGTGTTGGAATCTGTTTCGTATGTTTTCGTAACGGGTGACTGGGTAAAAAATTTACTCCCTGTTGCTTGTGCTCTGTGCGCTGTTTTATTGTTTTTATATTGTGTTAGATATGGTCATTTCGAGAAACTTTCTCAACTGGATCGAATCTTGGTAATGGTGGACCTGGTAATTATTTTAATTTGGTGGCTATCAAAATCTCCGATTTATGCAAACATTCTTTTGGTTATCACGGCGGTAGTTTCATTCCTTCCAATTATTAGAAGTACGTGGATTAATCCGAGAAATGAAAATGCCTCACCTTGGTTTTTTTGGACATCGGCATACTGTTTACTTACCATCTTGGTCATGTTGCGATGGGAAAAATGGGAAGATCTCGTATACCCAGTCACTTTTGCGATTCTGCATGCATTGATTGGAATCTTTGCATTAGATAGTAGATTGCCAAAGACGCCTTAAGTCCAAGAATTTGGTTGGGTATATCTAACACCCCGTACCGTTATCGAATAGGGTATTATTACGTAGTATGGAATTAAGTAAAAAAACAAGGTATTTTTTCTTTTTTCTTCTGATCGCGCTTATCTGTTCGATTTCTTATACTTATTACGATACGATGATTTTAAAAAGATTTGAAATATTTACTTCTGAAGACGACATCCCTACATATCCAGACCTATACCATGAAATAAGGGGTACTTTTACAAATTATGTACGATAATATTGTAGAAACTTTAATGCTTGAGTGCGGTTGGGACACAACAAATTTTTTGGTTGTATCTAAAAATGTTTTTGATCCATTCATTTATTACTCCCATTCACTTCCTCTCCTGGTTTCGCTTACCATCGGTTTCTTTGTCCTGTATAAAAATCCGAAACAATTACTTGCGCGGATTTTGTTCACTATTACAACATTGTTCTCTTTGTGGGTTTTCTTTGATTTGATACTTTGGGCAACAGATAAACCTGACTACACAATCTTTTTTTGGTCTATTGTAAATCTTATTGAACCCTTAATTTATGCGGCCAGTCTCTATTTTATACAGGTTTTTATTAAGAACCGTGATACTTCACTAAAAAGTAAGATGTTGGTACTAGCTCCACTCGTTCCATTTATACTGCTAGGCTCAACAAAATTCGCCTTGCTTGGTTATGATCTTACAAATTGTAATAGAGAGGCAATTGAAGGTCCACTTACGCACTTCTCTTACATTGTAGAGATTTTCTACACCCTTTGGATTGTTCTTTTTGCAATGGAGAGCTATAGAAGGGTTAAGGAAAGGGTTGTTAGGTTGCAAATTATTACGATTACAATTGGTATTATCTTGTTTCTGCTTACTTTTTCTTTCGGAAATATTGTAGGAAGCATCACTGATGATTGGAGAATCCCACAATGGGGAATTTTCGGTATGCCAATTTTTATCGCTTTTCTTTCTTATCTTATTGTTAAATATCGAACCTTCGACATAAAATTGATTGCGACACAAGCACTCGCTGTGGCAATTTCAATACTGGTTGGTTCACAATTTTTCTTTATCGATGCTTTTGGAAACCTAATACTGAACGGGGTAACACTTTTTACTTCAGTTGTGGGTGGGATTCTTCTTGTTAGAAGTGTTCGATTTGAAATTGAGGCAAAGGAGAGAGAGCGAGATCAGCGCCAACGTATTGAACATCTTGCAGAAAACCTTAAGTCTGCTAACGAAAGTCTTCAGCAGCTCAATAAACAAAAAACGGAATTTGTTTCTTTTGCTTCTCACCAGTTGCGTGGACCACTTACTCCCATTAAGGGTTATGCCGAGTCAATATTGGAAGGTGATTTCGGGAAGATTTCCGAAGATGTTAGAAAAGCCGCGCAGATTATTTTTGATTCTACGACAACATTGGCTCAAGTTGTGGATGATTATCTTAATGTGACTCGAATTGAGCTCGGTAAGCTCAAGTTTGATTTCGTTGAATTTAATTTTAAAGATACTGTTCAGATGGTCGTTGATCAAATGAGGCCCTCTATAGAGAAAAAGGGGCTTAAGTTTAATGTTGAGATTGATCCCGGTTTTAACTATCAATTAAGGGGTGATAAGGAGAAGTTAAACAATCAGGTCATTGCAAACCTAATTGATAACTCTTTTAAATATACTTCAAGTGGTGAAATCAGAGTTTCCTTATCAGAAGTAGGAGAAAAAATAAGATTTTCAGTTAAAGATACAGGGGTGGGAATTTCCAAAGAAACAATTTCTCAACTTTTTAGCAAGTTTAAGAGAGCAACCAATGCTAATAAGGCTAACATACATGGTACAGGGCTTGGTTTATTTATTGCAAAAGAAATAGTAAATGCGCACAAGGGTAAGATTTGGGCAGAATCTGATGGGGAGGGTAGGGGGTCAGAGTTTATTGTTGAACTTCCAAAAAACAATATTTAATTACTTTTTGATCGAGCTCTTGCATGTTCCCAAGCCATATCGAACACGTTTTTAAGCGTATCTGCAACCTCCTTGCTTTCTAGGATGGTAAGAAAGGAATCTTGAGAGAAAAACTCAATTTTGTCTTCATAAATCGAAAATGCTAAGCAGTCTCCTCTGTTTCGATTAAAAACATTTTGTGGGACAAGTACGAAGTGGTCATATCCAAGCTTTTTATACCTATCGACTACCTCACGCGCTTGTTTATTGTCAGGACTAATAATTCTATAGTCAACATTAAATTTTTTCATTTCACTTACATCCCATTCAATATAGTTTGAATCTGGGAATTTAAGTATGTCACTCACATCCTCATAGATTCGTAACATCTTCATGCCCTTCTCAACCTGTTCATAGAAAATATCATAAAATCCTAGTCGTATGGCTTCTTTACCCTTGTAAATTTGAACAAGTGGACGATGCTTCGTGTCTTTATGTTTTGATCGAAGGTTTGGGATAATTTGTTTAATTTTTTCCTTTACCTGCTTTTGTTTTCTCTCATTTTCATCGATCATTCGTAAAAATACCTCCGGCTCTGATGCGGTAAATTGCTGTACCTTTTGCTCATCCGTATATGTGTTTATGAGGCCCTTTTTGGCAAGAGATTCAATTACAACATATGCGGAGCTTCTGTTGATATCAGCAGCTTTTGCTATTTCGTTTGCTCCCGCTGTTTCAAGTTCAAGAAGCGCAAGATACATCTTTGCTTCTTTTTCGCTCAAACCGAATTCGATGAGGGTTTTTAATGGCATGTGTTTGTAGGTAGCAACAGTTAATTTTAATTTTGCACTTTTCGTTAAACGTGTTGTCAGTGTACAACAACACCTAAAGAAAATCAATATGTTGGGCCTCGTTTTGGCACGTTCACCCACCCCAACAGGTTTTGACAAAATGGTGCTTGTGTGGTATTTGCGGGTGTTTAATATCGACAACAAAGTGCAAAGAATTACTCTGATACCCAGATGTTCTTACAGACAAACCTGCACACTGCAAGAGTCTGGTCGCATCACAGCCAAAAGTTCCTTTTTCAATAGGAGTTTAGTTATGCGCTCGAGAATTTCCACAGTGATGAGTTCGAATGCCGGTGTTCTTGACCAGTATGCATGTATGAGTCCTCAGGAAGCGGCCGACACCTACGCACGACGGAATACTTCGAACGGTAATCCCGACTTTGAGCGTCGTGCGCTGCTCATCCAGTCCCTCGATCTTTCCAAGATCATCAACAAGGTCAAGGAGAAGCAGGGATGGACGGACGAGCAAGCGACTGATGCAGAGTGTAAGTACCGTCAGTACCTCTACATGGGTCTCAAGTACGAAGGTGTTTCGTTGGTACCAAGCAAGGATATCGACGAGGTGTGGCATGCTCACATTTTGGACACGAAGAAGTACATGGTCGACTGCCAGGCAATCTTCGGCCGCTTCATCCACCACGTGCCCAACTATGGGGTGCATTCCACGGGCGAGAACAATGTGGCCCAAATCTTCAATGCCCTTTGGCAGCTTGAGTTTGGGGTGCTACTCTTCGGGGTCGTTGGGGGCTACGAGAGTGAGGAGAATCAGGTCAATGGGGTGGATGTCAGCTCTGGTAATTTTAAGGCTGAATGTCTTAGCCAGTGCAGTGACTGTCGAACTGATTGCGTAGGCACGCAATAATCATGCACACCAATGCTATTCTTTTGATACCGTGGTTAATTCTGCGGTATCTTTATTTTAATTAAAAAAATGCAAAAACGAGAAGATAAATTTGAAAAACTAATCAGGGAACCCAGAAGGGGTGATGGTTTCATTCTGTCTGCTCTGGATTTGGGAGCAGGTGATGGTGTTTACTCAAGGATGATGGCGGAAGCTGGGTACCATGTTCAAGCGGTCGATGAGTCAGTTATCAAGATGGGTAATCTAAAAGATAATCGTGGGACCCTTCCGATTGCTACTTTTACTGATGATGTTGGTCGCTTTGACATTACACCAGGTACTTTTCAGCTTGTTATTGCGAGGAACGTCTTTCCTTTTATCGCAGATAAGGAAATTGTTAAGAAAGTGATTACTAAGGTTTCCAACGGTTTAAAAAGTGGTGGAAAGTTTGCGTTTACATTGTTCGGTCCAAAGGATGATTGGGTAGGGAACCCAAAGATGAGTTTCTTTGAACACGAAGAAATTTTACCTTTACTTGAAGATATTAATCTTGAAATCGTCGATAGGGATGAATTTATTGGAGAAGGCTACACTATGAATCGTCAGATAAAAAACTGGCATATTCATACGTACATCACTCGCAAAAAATAATGTTAGAGTGTCGTTTAAAAGTCAGATTGATTCATCCACATTTGAAATAAAATCACTTCGGGAACTTGTTGATTAATTTATTCATTGCCCAAACAAAACACTCATGTATACTCTAAGTTATTACAAGCCTAATTTGCATTCAATATGGAAGAAGAGATGCGAGAAGAAGGTGCTGTACTTCCTGAAGAAGGGGGAGACGGTGCCGATGCAGGTGACGAGGAAGAGGCTGAAGAGGAGGAGGGAATGGAATAATAAAACACCCCGGACATATCCGGGGTGTTTTTGTTTCATTGTTACTTATCGAAGATCTTTCCGAGGTACTTATCAAGTGTTCGCTGATCGAGCTCATAAAAGTTTTTGTTGTCTTCATGAAGGTCGGACGCAAGATCGGTGCCAACAAAGCGCCAATGCCATGGCTCAAAAATGTAGTATACATTGTTCGGTACATACGATAAGACAAAGCCATATCGATGAGCATTCTCTCGAAGCCACTTATATTCCGGTGTAAGCTCAAATCCGTTGAGTCCCGTACCAACAGTCGGTGTTGTGAAATCCACTGCTGTTCCGAGCTGGTGTTCTGAGTATCCCTGGTCTGCAGAGAACTGGTTTGCAGTACCCGCGCCATAGATAACCTTGTAGTTCGCCTTAAGTGATGATTGGGTTTCGAATGAACGGAACGCAGACATCACTTTTAGTTTCAATCCTTCGTCTTCGGCCGCATCAAGAAGTGAGAGTAGGAAGGGCCATGCCTGCGCATGAAACTCGAGAACACGAGTTTCTGGAAAGGTATACTTCGAATCAATTGTGGTGAGGCGCGATGGCACATAGTTTTCGCTTAGAAAAAACACCTTCGAGTATTTTTGAAGCAATTCTGGATCGATTCTGCTGAGCTTAACAAGTCCACCCACCTTTTTGGTAAGGTCATTGATTTGGTCTTCAAACTCCTCATTTTTTTGTTGTTCAGCAGCAAGGGCCTCGTTAAGACTGTTTCGATCATATTCGGTTTGAACCAGCTGGTTTTTCGTGTCCGAAAGCTCTGTTTCAAGTGTAAGTTTTGTTGTTCTATATTCCTTACTCAGCGCATAGTGTTTGTATCCACCAAATGCGATAAAAATAAGAAGGATAACGATGCAGCCAATAAACAAACGGGATTCTTTTGATGACATATATGTGTTGTATTATGCACTCCGATTGTAGCACGAAGCGTGCAGCTTCTTGTTAACTGTATGCGTAGAATGACGATTGTACACCATATTTATTTCATCTGTAATCGGGACTATTCAACGATACGTACCTTGATTGTCCCAGGATAGGCGTATAATGAAAAAGGGAGTCATGCTTATTAGCATAAAGAAAAATACCATGCCCAATGAAAATTCATCAGGAGCGAATACCAATACGATCCTGATAGTCATTGTTTTGTTAATTTTGGTTGGTGCAATTGTATGGTGGTTCGCTGGCGGACGGGGAACAACGACTACCCCTAATAATGTGCCGAACGATAACTCAAGTGGAATTAATCTTGATATCACGGTACCAAGTGGCAATGGCACAAGTACTCAATAAGTGCCTAGGATAGCGGCTATTATTTACTAACATATAAAATTATGGGTATCATTCTTTGGATCATTTTTGGAGGTATTGTTGGCTGGTTTGCTTCTCTTATTATGGGAACTGATGCACAGCAAGGTATTGTGCTTAACGTCATAGTTGGTATTGTTGGAGCAGTTATCGGTGGTTGGGTTATGAGTCTTGTTGGGGCTGGGGCAGTTTCGGGCTTCAACATTCCTAGCTTCCTCGTGGCATTGCTCGGTGCGGTCATTTTGATCGGTATCGTGAAGATCATCAAAAAGTAGTACTTTCGCACGTTACACGCAAAAATACCGCCTCTAGGCGGTATT
>DATGWK010000054.1:0-2654 GCA_035299525.1 Candidatus Nanoarchaeia archaeon | reverse complement strand
GCCAATGAGGCATGCGATCAAAAGAAAAAAGATTTTTCTGCTCGGTTTGACAGAACTCATATGCAAAATTATATCAAACAAATGTTCATATCCTGTTATTTTCCAGGGGATATTGAGGAAAAACGAATCTCCCCGGGTTTTACTTTGTGGTCGTTCCCGCTTCGCGATAAGATTAGTGGCGTAAATTTGTGAAACAAATAAAAAATAATGCCCTCTAGAGAAAAATCTTCAAAGTATTGGTATTTTCTAATCTTTATCGTGGTTTTGTGCGTATTTGGCATTCATTCGTTTGCTCAGGCGGCAGAGGTGAAGCCGCTTTTCTTCTTTATGCGAGATCTGCAGGAGGGTGTGACGGGTGATGATGTAAAAGAGCTTCAAAAGTTCCTCAATAAGGACCCAGATACTCGACTTCCAGGCACTGGAATCGGATCTCAGGGCCAAGAATCTACGTTTTTTGGTAAAAACACCAAAGAAAGTGTCATCAAGTTCCAAAATAAGTACAAAGATGAGGTGTTGCGACCAGTTGGACTCACTTCTGGTACCGGAAAGGTTGGGTTGTGGACACGACTTAAGCTCAACCAGATCCTTATTAATGCTCAAATCAGCCAAACCCCATCCAAAGAACAGCTAAAAAACCTAGAAAATGAGCCATCTACTGAAGATTTGGTTGTAGACGAACAGGTTTCTGTCTCAAATACAGCCCTAAACAGCCTTGTTTCTCCACCAAGAGCTAGTAATTCTAAGGATTTAGCTCTTTCTTCTCTCTCTAAGTACTATGGAAAACCCGGTGCGGTTATTACTTTGGGAGGAACCGGATTCTCTAAGGAGAATACGGTCCGCCTCGGAAGCCAAAAATATGAAAAGTTGACTTCAAGTGGTACTTCTATCCGTTTTACCATTCCAGATTCGATAAATCCTGGCAAATATGAGATTTCTGTTATTTCTGGTGGTAAGACATCGAATGCACTACCCTTTATGGTTACTGCCCCCAACGCAGTTCCGCCTATCGTTACTAAAATTGAGCCAAGGGAGGCCAGATTTGGTCAGGAAATCAAGATTTTTGGCCAGAATTTTACTTCGACCGACAATATTGTTTCGTCCCACCTTGGAATCATAAGTGATCTTTCATCTATGGATGGTACAACCCTCTCCTTCTCCGTTCCCGTTCCAGATTACATGACTGATCCGACGAAATGGTTTGGTGATAAGGATAATTTGTACTGGCCGGTAAGGGTGTATGTGATAAATGAGAATGGTATTAGCAAGCCAAGTAGTGCTGCAAGCTTTATAATAAATAGATGATCCATTTAAAATTTCTTAAAGAGTCTCGGGCCAAAATTTTAATCGCGGTGATTTTGCTTATTGGTGTCGTTTCTTCATTTGGATTTTTTAAGTATTCTCGAGCGCAACTCGGACTTCTTCCCTTCGGTGGACTTGTTGTGAATTCTTTTATTTGCGAATGTAGCGGTAATTTTTTACTTACTGTTGCTGGTCCTGCTGGAGGTCAGTTTGTGTATTACCCGGGCACGCAGGCGTATGAAAGTTTTAATCTTGGTCCTGAGAGTGGAATGTTCGTTCTTGGTCTGTATGAACCATTTGGAGTATGTTCAGCCTATGACGGTGAATGTTACACCGTGCCGGGTGTTCGGGGTACAATCAGTCCAACAGTTGGGAGCTCCCTTACGTTTTAGAGTTTTTCTATAATTTTTTTCCAGGTTTCAAGGGTGAGATCTTCTGCTCTACTCTTCTCTGACAGATTCAATTCTTTCAATACGGCAATAACTTTTTCCTTATCCAAAATTTCTGAAAGATTTGAAACAAGAATTTTTCTTTTGTGTGCGAATGCTGCTTTGATGACCTGAAAGAATTTTTCTTCTGTAAGGGTGTCGAAAAATCCCTTAGAAATATTCTCAATTGCGATTACTGCCGAATCGACATTGGGTGCTGGTTGAAATGATCCTCGATCAACAACAGTAATTTTTTTTGGAGCCCCGTATGCTTTGATGCTAAGTGAAAGCAAACTCTCTTTTCCGTCGCGAGCAATGATTCGTTCAACCACCTCTTTCTGTAGCAAGAGAACCATGGTGTTTGGGTGATTATTTGTTGAAAGAAAATTTCTTAAGAATTGACCGGTAATGTAGTACGGAAGATTTGCAACAATTTTGTACTTTCCTGTTTCTAGTCCGAGTTCTTGCGGTGTTGTCTCGAGAATATCTTTTTCTATAACGGTAAGTTTCTTGTCCGAAACCTCAACAGAAAATTTCTCACCAAGTTCGCTGATGAGTCGATTGTCTTTTTCTACTGCGATAACGTGTGCGCCAGCTGCAAGTAATGATTTTGTTAAGACGCCCCTACCCGGCCCAACCTCAAGAACTTTTTCCCCGGGGGTAATATGCGCAGCATGCGTGATCTTGAAAATTGCTGCTTCTGATGTAAGGAAATTCTGACCAAGACTTTTCTTTGCTTTCATTAGATTTCAATTATCCTATCATTGTCATCATCTGACATTGATCCAAAGAATCCATTTGTATTTTGTTTTGCTACAAGGAATTCTTTTTCGGTAAGGTGTGGAGGAATGTCGTAGAGGAATTCCGAGGGCGTGTGTACTTCTTGCTCACCAAAAATAGTTCGAACTTGAGTGTATGCAAGGTAAA
>DATGWK010000053.1:0-5294 GCA_035299525.1 Candidatus Nanoarchaeia archaeon | reverse complement strand
CTATATACATTTCCTCGTTCAGACTGTCGGATAACTTCTTTGTTATCCCATTTCAAACCAAGCCATGTCAGACTGTCTACAATTTCTTTTTCGTATTCTGCTGTTGATCGCTCTTTATCAGTGTCTTCGATACGAAATACAAAATCACCACCGTGCTGTTTTGCATACAGATAGTTATAAATCGCGGTGCGAACATTGCCCATCTGGATTAATCCAGTTGGACTTGGGGGAAATCGAGTAATTATTTTTTTAGTTGATTTAGACATTAGATTTCATGTTTTAAGGCAATGGCAAGCAACTCTTTCGCAATTGATCGGGCCGCATTGGGATTAAAAAAGGCTTTAGCAGCTGCGCTCATTTTTTCATGAACCTCTTTGTTTTCCACAATCCGAGTAATTTCCGACATGAGAATGTTGGAAGTAACGTTTGCTTCCTCAATGACCGAAGCGGCTTTTGTTCGAGCGTATGCATACGCATTTTTTCGCTGATGGTCTCCATTTGATTCAGTGATTGGAATAAGGATTGATGGTTTCCCCCACGCAGCAATTTCGAAGATGGTTGAACCAGCTCGTGAGATCACTATGTCAGCGGCACCAGCAGCACTTCGCATCTGCAAAATGTTGAGGTAATCAAAGGGTCGGTATCGTTCTCGGTATGGACTGCTAAAAAGTACGGCATCGGCTCTTTCTGCGATGAGCTCGTAATTATTTTTGCCGATCTGGTGTACGACCTGATACTTCTCAACAAGTCGAGGAAGTGTATCGATAATAATATTGTTTATTACTTGTGCACCTTGTGAGCCGCCGAGTACTAGGATCGTTTTAATATTGGGATCAATTTTCAAGTTCTCATGAGCAGCGGTGGTGATTGGCAATATAAGTTCTTCGCGCACTGGATTACCTGTTACTGCAACCTTACTTTGATCAAAAAACTTTCCAGCCTCGTCATATGAGACCGCAACTTTTGCTGCAAACTTACCAGCGTATTTATTGGCACGGCCGGGGACGGTGTCGGACTCATGAACCACTACTGGAATTCGCAAGATTCGAGCAGCAGTGGTAACTGGAAATGATGGATAGCCTCCTTTGCTGAACACAACGTCAGGATAAATAGAAAACACCGTCCAGCATGCAGTGAGAATTCCCCACCCTGTTTTGAAAAAATCAAAGAAATTCAACGGGGAGAAATAGATTCTGCGTTTACCTGCTGAGTTTCTTTTGAAAATAATGTTGTTGTCGTACAAAAGTCCCTCGTTGTACGGGGCATCTGAAACGTAATAAAGCTCTGGCTCCAAAAGCCGATTTTCTTTGGCCATTTTCTGAACCTCATTTGCAACAGAAATGATTGGGTAAAAATGTCCTCCTGTTCCGCCACCTGTAAAAAGAATCTTCATTACGTTAATTTAACTTTTTCGTGTTTGCTGCGTTGGTATCGAGAAATATTGAGCACAATGCCCGCTTCAGCAAGGGTGATAAAAAGTGCCGAGCCACCGTGACTGACGAACAGTAGTGGAATACCAGAAAGTGGCAGCACGCCTAGCATTGCCCCAATATTGACGAACGACTGAACAACTATGAGTATAACAATTCCAAACGCGACCAGTCCACCGAAGGTGTCGGGCGAATTCATAGCTATCCTCATTCCTCTAAAGGCAAAGAAAACAAACAGGAATATTAGTCCGACACTACCAACAAAACCGAACTCTTCGGCAAAGACAGCGAAGATCGAGTCTCCAATCGGTTCAGGTAAGAAGTTAAACTTCTGAACACTTTGACCGAAACCCTTTCCGAACCATTGTCCGGAACCAATAGCGATCAATGACTGATTGAGCTGGTAACTCGAACCCAACTGATCATGGCTTGGGTTAATGAACACCATAAGTCGTTCACGAATGTACGGACGTGAATATGCGACGATCGAAAGACCAATAAGGGCAATAAAAATAGTGACGGCAATATGTTTCCATTTCCCTCCGCTCACAGCAAACATACCAAGTGCTGTTGCGCAGAGAATCACATAGGTATCAGTATCTGGCTGACTCAAAAGAACCGCACCAACGACTCCGCAGAGCAATATGAACGGTAAAATACCGTATTTAACTGTTTCAACGTTCTTTTTTACCCCAGAAATCCAAGCAGCAATGTAAATCAGAAAGCCAATCTTAAGTAATTCTGAAGGTTGGAACGATACCGGGCCAACAAGGATCCAACGCGCCGCGCCGCCGTGAGAAAAACCGATCCCTGGTACGAAAACGAGTAATGTTGCAAGGATAGAAAGAATAAAAATGTAGAATGCGTACTTTCTCCAAAATCGATAATTGATTTTTGAAGTAATAATACATGCAATCGAACCAAGAAAAAGGCCGAAAAATGTTTGAGAAAAAGCGACACTTGCGAATCGAGCTCCTTCGCGGGCAAAAAGACCAAGTGACGCAGAGGCAAAGATGAAAAAACCAGCTGCGGTCATTACGATTACAGCTACAAGGAACCACCAATCGACTCGATTTTCTTGTCTCATCCTTATAAAGATCTATTCTACTACGTCTCTATCAATTCCTCGCAATTCCCTATCGAATAAGGGCAATGATAAGGCCCAACATTGCGCAGATAACACCAATAATCCAAAATCGCATTGTTACTTTGTATGCAGGCCAACCTTTTGCTTGGAAATGATTATGAATTGGTGCAACAAGAAAGACTTTTTTACCCCTAAACTTCTTTGAAAGAATTTGGATCACAACAGAAGCAACGGTAATAACGAGTGGAAGTGCAATGATTGGTAATACAATAACGCCATGTCCTCCACCGAGTGAATCAGTCATGAATGCAACGACTCCGAGCGTGAGTGTGAGCCCCATCATGCCAGTGTCAGACATGTAGTATCGTGCTGGCGGGATATTGAACCAAAGGAATGCCAAAATTGCTCCGAAAATAGTCGCACAAAGTGCCGCTAGGTCGTACTGATTTTGGTAAAAGGCGATTCCGCCGTATGCGGCAAAGATTGTTGCAAATATTCCTCCGGAAAGTCCGTCGACACCGTCGATAACACCACTTGCGTAGATAGAAAGAATGACAAAGATAAAGAATGGGATGAAGAGTAACCCAAGATATAAATCAGGCAAACCAAACGGTAAACCGATTGAATTGACTTCGAGTTTGAAATAGAACCAAAGTGCACAGAGCAATCCAACAGTTCCCGCTACAAGGAGTCGTTTTGAAAGAGAAAGTCCGCCACCAACATAACCACCCTCTGGAACTTCGCGAGTAACGAGATAATCATCAACCAGACCAACAAGACCGCCGATAATAAGTGTTACGAGAGGAATCCAGGTCTGGTTTCGAGAAAGAAAGTCGAGATTTGAAAGAAGTTCGACATTCGCAAACTTTGCTATGAGCCATACACCAATACAGGTGAGCGCGGCGCTTCCCCATACAACAATTCCACCCATACGAGGCGTCTTTTTGTTTTCATCATTGTGGAGTGATGCGGAAATGGTTGCCGAACTACCATCAATTGCTTTGAGCACACTCTTTTTCTTCCACATTTTGTGTTTGTAGAGGAAATTTGTAAGTGGTGGGGTCATTGCAATTCCAATAACGAATGCAAGTACTGACGGGCCAACAACTTTTACGATGTCGATAATCATGGAAGTAAGTATACGCTACTTGCGAGTAGCGTTGATGGTAGCGTCGATAAGCTGATCAATGTCGGTAAATCGTCCCTCATACGTCGAACCAAGAACAACTGCAATATATGGACCCTCGAGGCCTGGTGAGAATGCGACTGCCAGATTGCCTTGGGCGAGATCGGTATAACCAGTCTTTGATCCAAGTGCGCCAGGAATATTCTCAATTGCGATATTTGTATTTTTGACGTTATGAGTAACGATTTCGGATGGGATAAGTAGCCGATCGTTTGTTGTTGGCTCCAAAAGTTCAGGATGGTTTCGGATGATGTAGTCCATGAGGATTGCCACATCTTTTGCCGTACCATATGCGCCACTTTGAGTTTTGTCGACGTCGAGCCCGCTTTCATTAAAGAAATGAGTCGAATTCATTCCAAGTTTTACCGCTTGGGTGTTGAGGTTTTGAAGAAATGCAACTCGGGGATCAATTGCAGTGTTTCGAGGTAAAAAAGCACCGGCTGCGCTCGCAACTGCTTTTGCACCAGCATTTGATGAAGAAAGAAGTGTGAGAGCAAGAAGGTTTTGAGCTTTCCATGTTTCGTTTGGAAGAAGCTCATCTTTTTCTTCGTTATTCAAAAGGTTTGATCGAGTGATTCGAACGGTAGAGTTTTCCGGCAGTAACTCTGATGCAGTAAGTGCAGTCATAAGCTTCGCAAGGGATGCGAGCGGCATAACCTCATCCTGATTCTTTTCATAAACGACCTTCTTTCGTCGCATGTCCCAGACAACAGCCGCCTTTGCGCTTAGCTGAACATCTGCGGTGATCACCATTTGCTTCGGTGTGCGAACAACAGGAATTCCGATTTCATCTGGTCGAGTGTATGGTCCACGAGAATAAATAAAGAGAACCATAAGCACAAGCAAAACAAGTGCGACTGCACCAGCCGCAATTAATGCTTTTTCTTTTTTCTGTTGGGTTGCGTAACTATCCATTCGTTTCTTGTGACTTTGACTCAACGAAAGACTTCAATTCCTTTGTAACGGCAGCAAAATCTTCCAAATCTTCCTTTTTGGAAACACCTAAATGGGCTAACAATTCAAATGTCGGTTGGTAGGTAAAGCTTCGGTCATTGCCGCTATCTGAGCGCTCAATAAGGCCACGGACCATCAGATTGCGGATAATATAGCTCGAATTCACGCCTCGAATATAGTCTATGTCACGTTTCGCAATTGGTCCATGGTAGATAACCAAAGCCAAGACCTCAACCGCTGCCTTACTGACGTCCCGAGAGAGCTCTTCTTTCGTTAATTCTTTAATGAGCTCACTTGCCTCAGGAGCGGTATAGAGCATGACTTCATCACCATTTCGAGAAAGAGAAATGCCACGACCCGATAAAGATTTTTCTAGTTTCTCGAGTACTGGTTCAACATCTTCTGGTTCCATTACCAAAATTTTTGCAATTTCTTTTATTTTGAGCGGTTCACCTTTCCAGAAAAGGAGTGCTTCGATTTTTGATTCGAGTGTCATTTTCTAAATTGTAATTGTTTATGTGTATTTTGGAATACCGATGTCCTTTGTCTGCATTTCGATATCAGAAAATGTATTGTTCTGTTCGACTTCAATCAAACCTCGTTTTACAAGTTCAAGCATTGCAAGGAATCCAACAAT
>DATGWK010000052.1:0-1721 GCA_035299525.1 Candidatus Nanoarchaeia archaeon | reverse complement strand
TGGTGAAGAAGTGCCTCATGCGCATATCTGGATCTTCCCTGACCCAAGAAACACACCGGGCGATAAGAAAGATCTTGCGGGGAATGCAGAGAAGATTAGGCAAGCTCTAACTATTTAGATTTCTCAATCGCCTCAATACCTGGAAGTGTTTCGTTGGCGAGGAAGTCGAGCATTGCACCGCCACCAGTAGAGACGAAGGTAAACTTATCCATTAAGCCGAGTTCTTGGATTGCAGCAACAGTATCCCCTCCTCCGACGACAGACTTTGCATTTGATTTTGAAATGATTTCAGCAAGATTCTTTGTACCTTCTGAGAATCCCTCTTCATAATTTCCAAGTGGACCGTTCCAGAGCACGAACTTTGAACGATCAATGAGATCCTTGAGCTGTACAAGAGTTTCTGGACCAGCGTCCCAGATCTTATCCTTTGGAACCATATCTTGAACCTGCTTTGTGGTTACTTTTTTACCATTTTGAATTGAACCATCAATTGGAATAAAAACTTTCTTAGTTTGAAGAAGTTGTGGCAAATCATAGTTTCCATCAGAAACAACCGAGTCTCCGATTTCCATATTGAGCTCTTTGAAGAAATTGTTTGCAAGTGCACCACCAACAAAGATGAAGTCTGCAAGATTCATGAACTTCTTGAGAAGCGCCATCTTGGTATCAAACTTTGCTCCGCCGAGGATAAAGAGAAATGGTCGATCCGGCTTGAATGCAGTACTTAAATGTTTCACTTCTCGCTTAAACACTGGACCCATGTAGCTCGGGAGAAATTTTGGAATACCCACGATGGATGCGTGTGCCCGATGTGAAACTGGGAACGCATCGTTTACATACAGGTCACCCATCTCTGCAAGCTTCTTTGAGAATTTGTCGTCATTATCCTTTTCACCCTTGTTTGTTCGAACGTTTTCAAAGAGAACAACATCACCGTTGTTCATTTTGTCCAAAGTTTTCGTTGCGCTTGCAGTAAAATATTTTGGAATAAATGTGACTGGGAATTTCTTATTTACAAAGTAATTTGCCACAGGCTTAAGTGAAGCACCACCCTTTCCTTCTACATGGCTCAAGATAATAACTTTTGCTCCAGCGTCTTTAAGCATTTGGATCGTAGGAAGCACTGCTTGAATACGAAAATCATCCACCACCTTCCCCTTCGCGATTGGTACGTTGAAGTCAGCCCGCAAAATGACTCGCTTGCCCTTGAGATTTTTTACATCTTCAATACTTTTTAGTTTCATATCAGTATTTCGGTTTATTTTTTCCTTTTGTCATCCCCCCCACTTGATCAGGGATCCAGGAATTTTACCCTTGTGGGCAATTCTCTGGATACCGGGTCAAGCCCGGCATGGCAACGTTTTTAATTGATCTTATCAACGATTGTGAGAATTTCTTTGAACTGCAATGGCTCCAAACTTTGTCGGCCGACAAGCAAACCATCAACATGACCATTACCAATAATGTCTTCGGTGTTGAGAGGTGTTACAGAACCACCGTAGAGCACTGGGATTGTTTTTGCATACTCCTGACCGAGTAATTCTGTAAGAACCTTTCGAATATAGAGAAGCATTTCATGCATATCTGCACCCCTCATCGCTTCGCTCTTACCAATTGCCCAAACTGGTTCGTATGCGATCACAAGATTAGAAACAAATTTTTTCTGAATTCCAACAAGTGCTGTTGCGAGTTGATCCTTAACAAAAGACAAGTAGGTTCCT
>DATGWK010000051.1:0-9761 GCA_035299525.1 Candidatus Nanoarchaeia archaeon | reverse complement strand
AATCAAGTTACCAATAATGACGTTTTCCTTAAGACCAATCAGATGATCTTCGTGTGCCTTGAGTGCGCCATTAATGAGAACTCGAGTGGTGTGCTGGAATGAAGCTGATGAAAGGAATGATCGCCGTGAAAGAGAAACTTCGGTAATACCCATGATGAGTGGTTCTGCCTTTGCTTCTTTTCCGTCCTTTGATCGAGCCTTTTTGTTTGCTTCGAGCAAGTCTGTAAGTTCAACAGTATCTCCAACTGAGAATTGTGTGTCACCCTGATCCTTTACCTTTCGGCGATTGAACATCTGTCGAACCATAACTTCGATATGTTTTCGAGCAACGTTTTCACCCTGAAGTTCGTAGAGTTTGCTAATTTCCTTAATGATGTACTGCTCAGTCTTCTCTTTACCAGCGTGTACGAACATTTCATCGAGGTCGGCAGAACCGTCAGTAAGAATGTCTCCCTCCTTTACCTGATCACCAACTTTCACAAGGATCATACGTGAGTGTGACACTGGGAATTCAATTGGGGCCTTTGTACCTTTCTTGTCAGAAATTTCAGGCATAATTGTGATCATCTTTTCGTTTGGAGTGTTCTTCACATCAGAAACCATACCGTCTACTGTTGAAACAACAGCTGGGTTCTTTGGTTTTCGTTTTTCGAAGACCTCTTCAACTCGAGGAAGACCTTGTGTGATATCTCCTCCAACGGATGCAGTACCTCCGGCGTGGAATGTACGCATAGTGAGCTGTGTACCAGGTTCACCGATCGCTTGTGCAGCAACAGTACCCACAGCTTCACCAAGTGCGATAGGTCGTCCTGTTCCAAGATCAGCACCATAACATTTCACACAAATACCCTGTGTAGACTTACATGCAAGTGGGGTTCGAACAAGAACTTCAGTAAGACCGGATTTGTCGACTTCCAACGCAAGCTCCTTTGTAACATATTCACCCTTTTCAACAATTATCTTGCCATTAGCTTTTACATCATCAACAACATATCGGCCTTTGATGTTCTTTGAAAGTGGGATTTCGATACCAGATGCTCCTTCCTTGTAGATCTTGATGCCCTCTTTTGTACCACAATCATCTTCTGTGATGATAACGTCCTGAGCAACATCGAAGAGTCGTCGGGTAAGATAACCAGCTTTTGCGGTATTAAGCGCGGTGTCAGTAAGACCCTTTCGAGAACCGTGAGTAGTAATGAAGTACTCAATTGGAGTGAGACCTTCCTTTGCCGAAGAAAGAATTGGGAATTCGTTGGTTTCACCGGCTGTGTTCTGGATCAAACCTTTCATACCTCCCATCTGAGTGATCTGAGAAATTGAACCTCGGGCACCAGACTTCACCATGTCGTAAAGTGATCCGTTCTTATCAAGGGTTTCGGGAATATATTTTTCGATTTCGTTTTTCGCAGCATGCCAGATTTCGATACTCTTTCGGAATCGTTCTTCTTCAGAAATCAAACCTTCGTTGTACTGAGAAACAACTTCTTCAACCCTTCCTTTTGCCCTTGAAATAACTTCTGGTTTTTCCTTTGGAATAACAACCTCATCGATACCCCATGTGGTTCCAGATCGAGTTGTGTAGTGGAATCCAAATGCCTTGATCTTATCCATGATTGCAGGAATTGCCTCGATACCATATCGAGTAATCATGTCATCAACAATACCAACCATTTTTGACTTGTTGATTTCGGTATTGAGGAATGGATAGTCAACAGGAAGAATCGCATTGAAGAGAATTCGACCAATTGTTGTTTCGAAGATCTGACCTGCAAACTCTGCGTACTTCTGATCATCTGTTGGGGCCAAAACCTTCACCTGAGCTCGGTAGTTAACATTACCGAAAAGGTACGCAATCTTTGCAACATCTGGACTTTCGAAGACCATGCCTTCACCCTTTTCTCCTGGAACAACTTTTGTCATCCAGAAACAACCAAGGATAATGTCCAACATTTTGTTTGAGATCACAGGATCACCTGAACCTGGCTTCAAAATGTTTTTGTCAGAAGCCATGATGTGCTTTGCTTCTGCTTGAGCTTCATCAGAAAGTGGAACATGAACTGCCATCTGATCACCGTCGAAGTCGGCGTTGAATGCTGTACATACGAGCGGATGAACTTGGATCGCATTACCTTCGATAAGAATTGGTTTGAATGCCTGAATACCCAATCGGTGCAATGTAGGAGCTCGATTCAAGAGCACGTATCGGTCCTTAATTACTTCTTCGAGAATCGCCCACACTTCTGGAATACCGTCTTCGATAAGTCGGCTTGCACCACGAATGTTGTATGCGAGTTCTTTCTTGAGAAGACCAGAGATCACGAACGGCTTAAAGAGTTCAAGTGCCATGTGCTTAGGCAAACCACACTGGTGGAGCTTAAGATCTGGACCAATAACGATAACTGATCGTCCTGAGTAGTCGACACGCTTACCGAGCAAGTTCTGTCGGAAGAGACCTCGTTTTCCCTTGAGGTTGTCTGAAAGTGACTTAAGTGGTCGTCGCTGTGACTGATTGAGCGCACCAGCTGAAGATGAACCGTGACGGATTGTGTTGTCGATCAATGCATCAACTGCTTCTTGGAGAATACGCTTCTCGTTTCGAAGAATAACTTCTGGTGCATTAATCTCTTTAAGCTTTTTCAATCGATTGTTTCGATTGATAACACGTCGATACAAATCGTTTACATCTGAAGTTGCATAGCGACCTCCATCCAATGGAACCATTGGTCGAAGTGCTGGTGGAATAACTGGAATACGTGTAAGGAACATCCATTCTGGTCGAATGTTGTTCTTAATCAAATTTCGAACAAGAGAAAGTCGCTTTTGAATCTTGTCGAGTTCAACACCTGGAGCTGTCTCAACAATTCCTTCGAGTGTTTTCTCAAGCTTCTTCAAATCAAGTTTCTTGAAGAGGTTGTAGATTGCTTCTGCACCAATACCCGCTTCGAAAATACCGCCGTACTTTACTGAGAAGTTATGATATTCGATTTCGTCGAGCACCTGACCTTCTGTAAGACCGTCGAGGTCCTTCTTTGTATTTGAGAACAGGTCCTTAATTGCCTCTTTTGTTTTATCGTCAGTTGCCTGCTTAACCTTTACTTTATATTCACCCTCTAGCTCTTTGAGCATCTTTGTCTTTGCCTCTTCGTTTACAGACGTAACGATGTAGCCAGCAAAGTAAATAACCTTTTCGATTTCAATCGTTGGGATTCCCATGATGAGACCGATTCGTGAAGGCAAACCTCGAAGGAACCAGATGTGAGAAACAGGGGTTGCGAGTTCAATGTGACCCATTCGTTCTCGTCGAACAATTGATCGAGTGATTTCGACTCCACATTTTTCACAGACGATGCCCTTGTATCGAATACCTCGGTATTTTCCACAGTAACATTCGTAATCCTTATCTGGACCGAAGATCTTTTCGTCGAAAAGACCGTTTCGTTCTGATCGTTGTGTACGGTAGTTGATGGTCTCGGGTTTTGTAACTTCACCAAATGACCATTCCTTGATTCGGTCTGGAGATGCAAGCTTCAAAACAATTGAATTGAAGTCTGCTGGTGTCGTTGCTTTTGATTTATTTGTCGTTTTCATATGTTTGATTTAAGGAGTTTGAGATTATTTATCGTCTTCGTCCTTTTCGACTTTCTTAAGCTCCACGTCGAGACCAAGGCCGCGGAGATTATTAAGGAGCACGTTGAATGATGCAGGAATGTTCAATTCTCGGATCGGTTCACCCTTCACGATTGCATCGAATGTCGCTGATCGGCCAACGATGTCGTCGGACTTGATCGTCAACATTTCTCGCAATGTGTGAGCGGCACCGTACCCAAGAAGTGCCCAGACTTCCATTTCTCCAAATCGCTGACCACCGTTTTGAGCTTTTCCACCCAAAGGCTGCTGTGTAATGAGAGAGTACGGACCAATTGATCGCATGTGAATCTTATCTTCAACCATGTGATGAAGCTTCAAGATGTACATGTATCCAACTGCAACTTTCTGACCAAAGGCTTCACCTGTTCGTCCGTCAAAGAGTGTTACCTTTCCGTCTGCAGGAAGACCAGCCTTTACCAATTCTTCTTTAATTTCTGCATCAGTTGCACCTGTAAATGGAGGAACGATAGCTTGGTAACCAAGAGAGTTTGCTGCCATACCAAGGTGAAGCTCAAGAATCTGACCCAAGTTCATACGTGAAGGCACGCCGAGCGGAGTCAAAATCATATCAATCGGAGTACCATCTGCCATGTATGGCATATCTTCTTCTGGAAGAATCTTTGAAATAACACCCTTGTTACCGTGACGACCAGCGAGCTTATCACCCACTGACACGTTTCTAAGCTGTGCGACCTCGATATGAATTCGCTTGATGATTCCCGATTCAAGTTTGTCACCTCGTTCTCGTGAGAACACCTGAACATTAATAACACGACCTCGTTTTCCTCCTTCCATTCGCTTAGAAGTATCCTTCACATCGCGTGCCTTTTCACCGAAGAGAGATCGGAGAAGTCGTTCTTCTGGAGTAAGTTGGCTTTCACCCTTTGGTGTAATTTTACCAACCAAAATGTCACCCGGTCGGACTTCTGCACCAATTCGAACGATACCGTCTTCTCCGAGGTTCTTGAGCTTGCTTTCACCGACGTTTGGAATGTCGCACGTTGTCACTTCTGGACCAAGTTTTGTGTCTCGAACGTTAACAACGAATTCTTCGATATGGATACTTGTGAACTTACTGTTCTTAACGAGTCGTTCAGAAAGAATAATCGCGTCTTCGTAGTTTGCACCAGACCATGACATGAATGCGATAAAAATGTTTTGACCCAACGCCATTTCACCTCGATCTGACGATGAAGTGTCGGCCATGATGTCACCTCGCTTCACCTTGTCACCAACATTTACTGATGGTCGCTGATGGAAGCATGTGAATCCGTTTGTTCGTGAGAAGTTAACGAGTTTGTATTCTTTCTCCTTTCCGCTTTTTGTTGCCTTCACAACAATTCGTTTTGCATCTGCAACAGTTACAACGCCTTCTTCTTCGGCCAAAACGAGACGGCCCGTGTCACGAACGGCTTTTCCTTCAATACCAGTCGCAACGAGTGGAGCTTCTGGAACGATACAAGGAGTTGCTTGCTTCTGCATGTTTGAACCCATGAGTGCTCGAGATGCGTCGTCGTGATTCAAGAAAGGAATCATGGATGTCGCAACAGAAAACGCCTGGTTTGTATCGACGTCAATAAAATCTACCTTGTCTTTTGTAACAACAAATGGATCGCCGGCTTTGCGAACCTCAACGTTGTTAGGAACGATTACCTGATCATCGTCAACCTGTGTTGCAGCGTGAGCGATGTTGTACTGTTCTTCATCAAGTGCATTGAGATACACAATTTCACCAGTCAATTTTCCATTCTTAACTTTTGCATATGGAGTTTCGATCATGCCGAACTCATTGAGCTTTGCATAAAGACCCATGCGCAAAATAAGACCGATGTTTGGACCTTCGGGAGTGTGGATCGGACAGAGTCGTCCGTAATGTGATGGATGAACGTCACGAACTTCAAAACCTGCTCGTGCTCGATTGAGACCGCCGGGACCGAGAGCAGAAAGAGTTCTCAAATGTTCAATTTCAGAAAGCGCGTTTTCCTGTTGCATGAACTGTGAGAGTTGATTCGTTGTGAAGAACTCTTTAATTCGTGCTTGGAGTGGCTTTGGAGAAATGAACTGTACTGGAAGCGTAATGTCGCTTTCTACAGTAGACATTCGGTTCTGAATGTTTCGCTTGATTTGGGCCATACCCATTCGGATCTTTTGCTGGAACATTTCACCAACGAATCGAACTCGTCGTGAACCAAGGTGATCAATATCGTCTTCCATTGAACCTGGAGTAGTGTTCAAAACACCAATGTGGTTGATGATTGTTGAAATATCATCAAGAGAAAGTGTTTGTCGCTCAAATTCTTCTTCTGTCTGCTTCTTATCGAAACGTCGGTTGAACTGAACTCGGCCTACTCGTGAGAAATCATATCGTTCTTCACCAAAAATAGACTTCACGAATTCTCGTGCGTTGTCTGCGGTTGCGAGATCACCGTCTCGAAGTCGCTTATGGATCTCAATATATGACTCGTCTACTGACTTAGCGTGATCTTTAGCCAATGTCTTCTCGATATATGGCTTTACAGGAGAAGTTGCAAACAACTTAAGGATATCTTTATCTGTTTCAGCGCCTAATACTCGGAGGAGTGAGGTTACAGGGAATTTTCGTTTTCGATCAATACGCGCAAAAATAGTACCGTCAGAGTCGGTTTCGATTTCAATCCAAGCTCCTCGTGCTGGAATAATCTTTGCACCAAAGAGAATTTTTCCCTTGAGTTCGTTGAGTGTGAAGAAAACACCGAATGATCGAGCGAGTTGTGGGACGATAACTCGTTCAACACCGGAAATAATGAAAGTACCGTGATCGGTCATGACAGGCATGTCCGCCATGAAGATTTCTTGTTCCTTTGAAGTACCAAGGGTGAGATTCTTGAGTCGAACCTTTACTTTGAGTGACGCTTCATAAGACATCTTATTGTCTTTTGCGTAGTACTCGTCGTACTTTGGCTGGTCGAGCTCAAAATCTACGAAATCAAGCTGGAACTTTTTACCAGAGTAGTCTTTGATTGATGAAAATTCTTTGAAAACTTCCTTGAGGCCATCTTTGAGAAGCCACTTGAAAGAATCCACCTGCGGCTCAACGAAATTTGGCATTTCGGTAAGCGGCTTTTTGAATTTCGCAAAGTATTTCTTTACGAATGGTTGTGTGCTTGCGCTATCCATTGTTTTTTAAAATTAATCTCCCTTATTAATTTCTCCCACATACCGATGCGGCGATTAGAGGTGCACAAACACCTTGTTACTTCCCCTTCTTACAGACAAATCCAAAAAGACGAAAAAATTCCCTATGTGGATAAGGGATATTGATCTTCTTCTTAATTTATCTATTTAAATGAGGCAAGTTGCCGCTTAGTACTAAAAACAGCCTTGTAACCCATCATTTTCTCCCACGACTCAATCGGAATGATTTGGACCTTAAATATAATACGCCTGGCAAATTCGGTCAAGTAATGCAAGCCGGTTGTCCACAGCAACTAAAACCAAAACTTTCTACAAAAAAATAACATGAGTGATTTTACACAGGGTTACCTTGATTCCACCTACCCTAGTTATAAAGTTAAGTATAGAGTCTTAAACATAAACCCTTAGCACGGAGGCTGGTATGAAGAAGTTGCCGGCCCCTGGGGCCAGAAGGTACCTTCAGGTACTGTGTTGTGAGCAGTGGCAGACAGCGGAGCAAATCCGTAACACACTGAAGCGTATGTTTGGGATCGATTTCGATACCAGAGACATGGAGAGCATTCTCGATCGACTCAGGCGAAACCTGGCAGTTGATACTCAAACTCGGCTTATGAAACCGGGCGAGAACGGATACCAAGAAGGAAAAGAGATCACAGAATACAGACTGGCAGAAAGACTTAGATCGGTAAGTGATAAACAAACCAGAGGTGGTGTACCATTGTCACAGCGCGTCGTTGAATCGATCGCGCAGAGGGTAAGACCACGGCGATGGTGGTATCGGTTGATGTGAATACCCCGGACTCATTGTCCGGGGCTTTCTGTTATTTATTCTTTCTCCACTCTTCTATCATCTTATGATTTCCTGAAAGTAGCACTTTCGGTACTCGATATTTCTTCTTTTTATATTCAAATACATCTGGGCGAGTGTACACATCAGAACTCGCAACTCGACTTTCTTCGAGAGAATCAAAATTTCCCAGAACACCCTCAACCTGACGTGCAACACAATCCACAATGATCATTGCCGGAAGTTCTCCACCAGTTAACACAAATGGACCAATAGACACGTCTTCCATTCTGAAGACTTTCTTTACTCGTGCATCAATTCCTTCATAGCGACCAGAGACAATAATGATGTCTTTGTGCTTTTTTGCTACAGATTTTGCATACATTGTTTCAAACTGCTTTCCACCCGGAGAAAGGAAAATGATTTTAGGCTTACTTTTTTTACTTGAAGCCCTTACTGCTGCTTCGATCGCTTTAATCGTCGGAAGAGCCCGAACAACCATACCAGGACCACCACCATACGGCTTATCATCAACACGCTTCTTAGGATCTTTCTCATAGTTTTTTGGATCGTAGAATTTAATCTTAATTTTCTTATCTTCAATAGCACGTTTAATGATCGACTCTCCGATATATGAGTCGAATGCGCCTGGGAATAATGTAACGATATGAAAATTCATTGCGGCAAAACTATACCACAAAATACAAAACCCGCCTAGGGTGAGCGGGTTTTGTATTTTTATATTTTTTAGAGAGCCAAATCTGCCATTGCTTCATCTACAGTCTTTGAAGCCTTGAGTGTTTTCTCACCGCCAGCAGGTTCATTGATTTTCAGGTTGACCCGAGCATTGTGTTTCATTCCAACAACTCGAAGAAGGGTTCGGATTGCTTTTGCAGTATTGCCTTCTCGACCGATTACCTTTCCCATATCTGCAGGGTTTACATCAAGGGTGAGTAGAACTCCCATTTCGTCCACCACTCGATTAATTTTTACATCGTTAGGATTATCTACCAAAGACTTCACAACAAATTCTAAAAACTGACCATCGTGTTCGTTCATTAATTTAAGATTATCTGATTAAAGGACACCCTGTACTTAAGGGTAATTGAATAACAGTGATACCGCAATGAACTAATTCACATGTCTACTGTGACCGGAACAGATTTTGTCATGTAGTTAAAAACACGTCAACAATTAAAAGCCCCGATCAGAAAGATCGGGGCTGCAAACGACACACTATCTCATCATTACCGGCACAACGGGGCAAACGGCCCCCCTCATGATCTCGTCCCTGTCTCGCAACTGGTCTGCAGTAAGAGACGTCATCACTCCGAATGCAGTAGTTGGCAGGTTGAACATGGCAACAAGCACCCTGCAGATGTCAGGACTGAGTTTGGAGTAACCGGTACTGTCGCGGGTTTTGTCGAGCTTGCTGGTATCAATACCGAGTCGCTCGAGCGCCTTACTCATGTCGTAGCCGGCATGTGTCTTCCACTCGAAATAGCCCATGATTCCATTACTAACAAGAAACCACGCGGCCTGCCGCATTCTCGACAAACCAAGACCGCACATCACCGCCAGAACAAACCTATTGTTCCAATAGCACTGGTGAGTAGCCTGGTTGGCCCAGCAATGTTCACCCGCCAAAACAGTTTTGGGCTTCCCGGAAAACTCATCCGGATTCTCCATACATTCACTGATTCGAAGCGAGACCCAGCTCTCAAGTACTAGAGCACTCGTATCCATTCGCACTCGTTCTTCCTCCAATAACTGCTCAAACGTGATTGGTCGCATAAAACCTCCCGGTAAATTGAGTACTGATTGTTTAGGAACGGTTCAAAAAAACTATACTTATTATAGACATCCAAGTCAAGTTACGCGGTCAACAAAAAAACCACCCTGTGGTGGTCTTTCGTTATGCTTGTGCTGGAGCTTCAGCAGGCGCAGCTTCTGGAGCGGGTGCCGCTGCGGCTTCTGCCGGAGCTGCTGCATCACCTTCTTTCTTGATCGGTTTCTTCTTAGGTAATACGTTGACCTTCTTTCCCTCTATCACTTTCTTGCTTACAAGCAAGTTATGGATAGTACCTGAGGTCTTCGCACCCTTAGACATAAGTTCCTTGATTCGGTCTGCCTTGATCTCTGCATTTTCTGC
>DATGWK010000050.1:0-5970 GCA_035299525.1 Candidatus Nanoarchaeia archaeon | reverse complement strand
TACTCATCAAACACAAAAAGGATTTACATTAATCTAAACACTGGTTGCTGTTGCGGTGTTACTTGTCGCTGTTGCAGCAGTTTTTACTGTTGCACAGGGTGGTCTTGCTTCCTCTTCTGTCCTTCGTAATCGAATCACTGCCGCATATCTTGCAGAAGAGGCAATGAACGGGGTCAAAAACATGAAAGATACAAATCTTCTGAGGATTCTAAACGGGGAGTCCGTTAATTGGCTTAACGGTATGACAAGCTGTGCGAATACTCCATGTGGGTATGATGTTTTTGGTGCAAACGGCGAAGGAGATTTGGGTGTCTGTAGCTCTTTTGACCAGTGTAAAGTAAAAATGGGTACGTACACCGATTTGACCGGTGTATACCGCCAAATGAATGCGTCGCAGAATAATCCTTCTACTGTTGATACTGGATTTGTTCGCAAGATTTATATTGAAAGAACACCAGGGGCACTTCAGGAGAAAGAAGCAAAAGTAACAGTTGAAGTTACTCGACCAGGAACTGATTTTCAACCGTTTGAAGTTACAAGTTATATTTATAATTTCTGGCCAGCACCGTAATGATCAACCCAAACCCACAAAAAGGTATAGCGATTCTTATTGCGGTAATTGCCGTAAGTGCAATGCTCCTTATCGCATTGGCGATTTCTGATATTTCATTCAAGGAACAGGTGCTTACTTTCTTTGGAAGAGATTCCAAGTCTGCATTCTATGCAGCCAATTCTGGTATTGAGTGTGCCTTGTTTCATGACTTTGGTGGAGGGTCAGACGGTGCTTTCTTCTTTCCAACATCAACGACGAGTATTATTCCTCCATCGGTTTTTTGTGCAGCTGGTGCTCGGCCTATCAGTGTTAGTACCAATGGTGGTGGTACCATTACAACATCAAGCTTTTATTTTAATATTGATTCTCAGCCAAGTTCTTGTTCGATCGTTCGAGTTACTAAGACAATTGGTGCGAATGGTATTAACACAGTCATCGAGTCTCGTGGTTACAACAATACATGTGATACAAACTCGAGTCCGGCCAGCCCAACACTTTCAAGTAACAGCAAACGCAATCTTGAACGAGCGTTACGAATGACCTACTAGGACGGCTTTTGCTATACTTGTGCCATGTCGAAAAAGGCCGGAGATAGAGCGCGTCCATCCAAGGAAATTATTGAGCGACTCAATAAGCTTAAAGAAACCGTTGAACACCATCGGTACAATTACCATGTGTTAGACAAGGAGGAGATTTCTATTGAAGCCCTTGACTCACTCAAAGACGAGCTTAAAAAGATTGAGGAACAATACCCAGAGCTTCTTACGCCCGACTCTCCAAGTCAGCGTGTGGCGGGCGAAGCATTGCCACAGTTTAAAAAGATTCAGCACAAGATTGCTCAGTGGTCCTTTAACGATGCGTTTACAGAGGAAGACATGAGGGCTTTTGATGAGCGAGTAAAGAAAAATCTAAAAGCTGCACTCGGTAAGGATATTTCTCCAGAATATACCTGTGAACTCAAGATCGATGGTCTAAAAATTGTACTTGAATACCAAAATGGTGTTCTTGTGAGTGCGGCCACTCGCGGAGACGGAAGGGTTGGTGAGGACGTGACTGCAAATGTAAAAACAATTGACTCTGTACCACTTACACTTACGGAAAAAGTGGATGCGATTGTTGAGGGTGAGGTGTGGTTGCCAAAGAAACAATTGGAAAGAATTAATGCTGAGCGAGAAAAAACTGGTGAACCGCTCTTTGCAAATCCACGTAATGCAGCAGCAGGATCAATTCGTCAGCTTGATCCAAGAATTGCTGCGTCACGCAGACTCGACACGTTCATATATGATCTCAGTTCGTACAGCAAAACATTACCCGATACTCAACTAGAGGAGCTGCACCTGCTTAGCAGGCTTGGTTTCAAAGTAAACAAGAATCTTACGCTTTGTAGAAATATTTCTGATGTAGTTTCATTCTGGAAAGACTGGGAAAAGAAAAATAAAAGTCAGGATTATCAGCTCGACGGTGTTGTTGTTAAGGTGAATAATCGAGAGTACCAAGAGATTCTTGGATATACGGGGAAGGCTCCACGATTTGCGATTGCGTTTAAGTTTGCGGCAGAACAGGTGACAACTGTTGTAGAAGACATTCGACTTCAGATCGGTCGAACTGGTGTGCTTACGCCCGTCGCACATCTCAAACCGGTGCTTGTTGCGGGTTCGGTTGTTTCTCGGGCAACACTTCACAACGAAGATGAAATCAAACGTCTCGATGTTCGTGTCGGTGACACAGTCATTATTCAAAAAGCCGGAGACGTGATTCCAGATATCGTGAAAGTTCTTGTTGAAATGCGAACAGGAAAGGAAAAAGTCTACGAATTTCCAACTCGAGTTCCAGAATGTGGTGGTGATGGTTCAATCGAACGAATTCCAGGCCAGGTTGCGTATCGATGTGTAAACAAAAACTCAGCCGCTCAGCATAAGCGAAAACTGTATCACTTTGTATCAAAGCATGCCTTTGATATCGAACATTTGGGTCCACGAAACATTGATATGCTTATCGAGAATAGTTTGATCTCAGATGCCGCAGATATTTTTGCTCTTGAACGAGGAGATCTGCTTAGTCTTCCACGATTTGCTGAGAAATCAGTAGATAATCTTCTCGATTCGATTGAGAGGGCTCGAAAGGTAAGTCTTGCTCGATTTATTATTAGCCTCTCGATCCCACAAGTTGGAGAGGAAACTGCAGAAGATATTGCGAAACACTTCAGAACAATTGATGCAATTCGAAATGCTTCGAAAGAAGACCTTGAGGCACTTGAGGGTGTTGGACCAATTGTTGCCGAGTCTATTTCTACTTGGTTTGCAGATAAGGATAATAAAAATTTAGTGAATGAATTGTTAGAGCAAGTAACGATCGAAAAAGTCGCAAAACCAACGGTTGATCAAACGCTTGCCGGTCGAACTTTTGTTCTTACGGGTACTCTTTCTGGTTTATCTCGAGACGAAGCAAAGAAAATGATTAAAGATCGTGGCGGCGATGTCTCTGGTTCAGTTTCAAGTAAGACAAACTTCGTAGTCGCTGGTGAAGAAGCAGGCTCAAAGCTCGATAAAGCCCAAGAGCTGGGCGTCACGATTCTCTCCGAAGAAGAGTTTGTAAAAATGCTAAGATAGCCTAATATACGTCCAATGATTGAAAGAAAAGATGTCGAAAAACTTGCGGCGCTCGCTCGCATTACTGTTCCAGAAGCCGAAATGGCAAAACTCCAAAAAGATATGGGGGCGATTTTGGAATACGTAAGTCAGATCAATGAAGCAAATGATCTTGCAACAGACATTCAGGACGATCCATCAAGCGTCGCTCGATTTGGTGTAAAGAATGTACTACGAGAAGATGCTGAACCGCATGAGAGCGGAAAGTATACTGATGTACTCTTGAAGGCTGCACCAAAGTCTCAGGACGGGTATATTAAGGTAAAGAAGATCCTTTCATAATTTTATGATTCCTGATGTAACAAAACTCTCAATCCGACAGGCGCACGAACACATGAAAAATGGCGATTTTTCTGCTGTTGATTTGTGTAACGCGTGTCTCAAGAATATTGCTGAGAAAGACCCGGAGATTCATGCATTTCTCGAAGTGTTTACTGATGCGCTGGAGCAGGCCAAGCAGGCAGATAAGCTCTTTAAAGAAAAGAAAGCAACCCTTCTTACCGGTATTCCTATTGCGGTGAAAGACAATATTCTAATTGAGGGTAGGCGAGCCGGTTCAGCTTCAAAAGTTCTTGAGGGGTATGTTGCCTCATATAGCGGTCAGGCAATTAAGAAACTACAGAAAGCCGGCGTTGTTTTTATTGGCCGCGTAAACATGGATGAATTTGCTATGGGTAGCTCAACCGAAAATTCTGCCTATGGCCCAACAAAGAATCCGTATGATCTCACTCGAGTCCCCGGCGGTTCGTCTGGTGGTTCTGCAGCTGCAGTTGCAATGGGTGGAGCAATAGCTGCGCTCGGTTCAGACACAGCAGGTTCTGTACGTCAGCCAGCAGGTTTCTGTGGGGTTGTTGGTCTTAAAACAACATACGGAACCATTTCTCGAAGCGGTCTCATTGCACTTGGTTCTTCGCTCGATCAAATTGGTCCAATCACTCGAACCGTTGATGATGCAGAAATTCTCTTTGAGGCAATGCGTGGCCATGATCCGCTCGACAGTACAACAATTCCAGACAAAGAATATGAAAAAGCCCAAAAGGTAATTCCAAAGCATCTTACTATCGGCGTGCCAAAGAGCCTGATTGAAAGTGGCGGCATGGACCCTGATGTAAAAGAAAATTTTGATATGGCAGTTAAGAAGCTTCAGGAAATGGGACACAAGGTGGTCAACGTAGAATTGCCACACGTAAAGTATGCACTTCCTGCATACTACATCATGCTTCCAGGAGAGGCTTCCTCAAATCTTGCTCGATTCGACGGTATGAAATACGGTCTTTATGTTTCCGGAGACAAACTTTTGGATGATTATCTCAGGTCCCGAGGTCAGGGCTTTGGTCCAGAACCACGACGACGAATTCTTCTTGGGACGTATGTACTTTCATCTGGCTACTACGATGCTTTTTACAACAAATCTCAGCAGGCTCGAAAGTTAATTGCAAAAGATTTTACAGACGCATGGGAAACGGTTGATGCCATTATTACTCCAACATCTCCAACTCCAGCATTTAAACTTGGTGAAAAGACATCCGATCCGGTTTCAATGTACCTAGCTGACGTGTTCACAGTGCCTTCGAATATCGCAAACATTCCAACAATCGCTGTGCCGAGCGGAACCGTCCTTCGTGAGGGAAAAGAGTTGCCTGTGGGCATTCAGTTCTTCTCGCCACTCTGCAGAGAAGATGTGTTGTTCAGGGTGGGTAGGGAATTCGGTGGTGAAAAAGTTTAGTACAATATAGAAGTAATGGCAGATAAAGAAGGTTCAAAACCACTTCATCCGGCACAGCCGGTGATCGTGATGTTCTTCATAGCATCGGTGCTCGGTTTACTCCTCATGAGAATCGAGGAATTTCTCGCGCGTCATAGTGGACTCTCGGCTTTTCTCCGTACGCTTTGGCTTTTTATAACGGGTCAGATTACCTTTAGTCAGTTTGTAGCCGCAACATTTAGTGAGTCGTTACTCGACGGGCTATTTGTTCTTAGAACCATTTCATTTGTTTTCTGTGTGTTCATGGTCTGGGCAATTATTATGGCCTCCAGAAAGTATGGTGAGGTGAATAAAAAGCATCGAGCAATACTTAAACCACCAAAAGAGATCTCGTACGACATCGAAGCTCCGGTTGGTCCGTATGTTAATCCTCGTTGGGTTAAGGTGCTCGAACATGTAAATTCTAATAATCCATCAGACTGGCGTCTTGCGATCCTAGAGGCAGATATTATGCTCGGCGACATGCTCGATAAAATGGGATATCACGGGGCGACGATTGGTGATAAATTGAAGGCGATTGAGCCGAGTGATTTCACACATCTCAATGAGGCGTGGGAGGCGCATAAGGTTCGAAATGCTATTGCTCACGAAGGTTCAGATATGACACTTAACAAACCTGAGGCCGAGAGGGTTATTAAGCTTTTTGAGAAGGTCTTTAAGGAGTTTAAGTACGTATAGTCTAATTGTTTTATCTCTATATTGTGGTAATATGCTGACTGTAGGCACTAACGGTATATAGCGGGGTAGAGAAACAGTAACTCGCCAGGCTCATAACCTGGAGATTGCCGGTGCAACTCCGGCCTCCGCAACAAGATTGTTTTGATCAACGCGTTCTCAACACCGAAAACCTGGTCCAGCGACCAGGTTTTCTTGTCCTCGCCCGGCTACGTATTGTTTCGAAACGTTGATCGGAAAGGGAATGCAAATACATGCAAATTCAGTGAGTTTATTGTATTCTATTGGGACGTTAGCAATGTCGGGGTAGCTCAGTTGGTAGAGCACGG
>DATGWK010000049.1:0-7730 GCA_035299525.1 Candidatus Nanoarchaeia archaeon | reverse complement strand
CTCACCGGTATTGTTTGTATTTACAAGAGCCGAAACGATTCGTTCATCAAAGAATTCCGGTTTCTTTGTCAGTTCTGCAATGAGCGTATTGGCTGTTTTAAGATCCTTGTTATACAACAACGAAATAATGTATAAGATTTTTGATTCTTCACTACTTGTATCGAGATCATATGCGGTCTTAAAGGCTTCAACCGCCTTTAGATACTGAGCGGTATTAAGATGCACGAGGCCAATTTCGTAATAGATTCGTTGCTTCTTTGGACTTTCCTTGAGCGCTCGACCGAGGTAAGAAAGCGATGCCTCGTTGTCCCCCATTCTGCCCCGAAGACTACCCATGGTGAGTAGATAACGAGCATCGTCCGGATATCGATTAATTTGTTTTTCGAGATTTTCGACGGTCATTTTTACATACCGCTCTCGTGTCGGCTGCGCCACACCCTGTGAAGTAAATGTGGCAAACTGCGAAGCGAGCTGATCGAGCGCTTCGCCGCTAGCAAAAGTATTAGCATCAAACACTCTTTGGAAATAATCGAGACTTTGCTCGGCAGTATTCTTACTAAAGGAAAGTCCGTTGATAATGTTTTTACTTGCCCCAATTTGCTTTACATTTAAACCATAAATCAGCGCAACGACCATCACGACACATGTGGCAGCAACCACCCGACCAACAGTTGGAGTTGCAATGCGTGTAAGCCATGCAGGCTCAGACTTGTTTCGACTTGATTCTGAATGAATAAACGCAAGGATGGCAAAGAAATACATGTAACTAATCAGGTTGTCGAACACGAACAAGTTCTGGAAAAAATACGAACTAAGTAACCCCAAAAGAACGGCCTTCTCACCAATAGAGTATGTTTCATTTTTCCAAAGCAAATAGAGAGCCGCCCCAAACAACGACATGTAACTCAAGAAACCCAAGAGACCTGCTGTAACCAACCAATCAAGAACGATATTGTGAGCTCGATCAAACCACGGCTCCTGGTTATACATTCGGGGATCGTAGTATTTATTGAACACATAGTTGAAGTTTTCCTGACCCCAACCAAGAATCGGGCGGTCCAAAAATCCTTGCCATGCCATCGGCCACACATATCGACGACCTTGATTATTTATTGATTGGATCGAGATAGACGAGAATCGGCTAAGTGTCTGACTACTAGTAACAAATGAAGAGTCTCGAATTATAAAGAACCCACCAACAACGATGATAACGAGTACTAATACTCCAATAGCAGACTTCCGAATACCCGGTCTGTTCTTTTCAAAAAGCGCAATTACTGCGGAAGTTAAAATTAAACCGCCGATAAGACCCAAGATTGCACCTCGAGTTGCTGTGTAATAAAGAGGAATGAGCTGACAAACCAGCGCAAGCCCGTACCAACAGTAGAGATACCATTGCTTCCCCTTTTCTACAGACTGAGAAACACCAAGTGCGAGGAATAACGTAATAAAAATGTTGAGCAACATATACACCGCAAGATATGTTGCGTTGCCAAATGTTCCATCGACACGAACTCCACCTTGATTGATCTGAATCCTTCCACTAAGTTGATTGAACGCGTAAATCGCCATGATTACGCTCGCGACAACTGAAACGTTAAAGAATACTTTCCATCGAGCACGAGTACTGAGTACCGAACTCGCAATAAAGAAATAGGCTGCCAAGTGAAGAGTGGTGATCAACCCATCCATACGTTCGTAGTTACTCCAGAAGCTGTGATAAAAACTATGTCCAAAGATATCTGCAAGAATCGTAACGACAGTAAGTGCCAGTACTGACCATGTCAGCCAGGTAATTTTCGGTCGGAGTGAAGCATCGAAAAACATACCACCAACCCAAATACCAAGGAGAATTTCAACAAGGATTCTAAACACAAAGCCCTTTCCTGAGATATATGGAAAAAGTTGTGTATCTGCAACAACAAAAGGAATAAAAAGAGCACCGAGCAAGCCGGCAATGATAATGTGCGGCAGGATATTGTTTGATTTCATGGATTAAAAATAGCACAAACGAGGCCTAAGCAAAATAACTTATTTCGCCATGACTCGAACGAGTTCTGAAGTCAATTTTTCTAAACTATGTTTCTTGGCTGATTCTCTAAGTTTTTGGGCCCATTCTGCCTTTTTTTGAGGTGTTGATCGGAGGAGAATATCGAGCTTAGCAGCGAGATCTTCAGCATTTCGATCTTTAAATACGAATTGTCTTTCTACCATATCAGTAAGAGATTCATTCGAAATGAGCACCAGGCTTTCACAAAGCATTGCTTCAACAATTGTTTTATCGAAGCTACCTGAGTCGGTAAGATTTACATAGATTTCATGGGCGTTATACACCTCAGGTGTTTTGATGTTTGGAACTTCGTTTTTGAAAACAATATGACCAGTTTTTACCAAATCTGCAGCTAGCTCTTTGATGTTTGAAAAATACGTGTGATCGACTGGGGTTGGATTGCCGTAAACATACGCAACAAAGTTTTGATTTTTCATTCGAAGCAATTCGAGCGCTGAAACAAATACATCGATATGTTTTACTGGTGAAATTCTACCAATAGAAAGGACTGAGTTTTGAATCTTGCTTACTTCTGGCATTTTCTTGAAAAATTCAGAATCGATCCCTACTGGCATAAGTATTGTTTTCTTGAATCGTGCCGTAAAAGAACCTGGGGATGTGCAAAAAACCTTATCTGAAACAGCAACTGCATATCGAGTGAGCACGTTACCCATCTTATGGTTGCGCCACATATAAATCTTTTTCCCCATCAACTTCCAAAGCTTCCAACCAAGAAGAACGTATTCCTGATTCATATGCACAAACACAACATCGTAATTCTTTCGCTCGCGCCAAATATATTTGTAGAAATTCAGTACGTACAAAAGCTTGCTCGGTGCAACTTCTTTGCCAAGAGAAAGTATTTTTACATTGGAAGGTAGATTGTATCCCCCTCTTTCGAGACAAATCACTGTTACAAATTCAAACTTCTTTGAAAACTCCTTGAGCCATCGATGGAAGAAACCGAGGACTGCATCCTGCTCATCAACTTTTTGGGTGATGACGAGAATTCTCATATTATGTATTCGATTTCGGAGATTTAGAGACGATTTCTTCTCCATATACACCCTTCAATAAATCGAGATCCTTGCCACTTTCAAGCAAGAGCGAAATATTCTTTTCTTTCATGGCGTTAATTAATGCCATACCGACAGGGTCACCGACTAATTCTTTGTAGAGTCGCGTGAATGTTTCGTAATCCTTGATATGACAATCCCCGCCCACGCCGCGGCCACTTTTAGGACTCGGTTCAATGTGCCACTTTGCAACGACTGGGTCTTGGAACGCAATCATAGGATCCTTGATAATAAGTTCTTTGATGTCCGCCCACTTCACGCCGAGTTTTACCGAGAGGTCGAACAAAATGTTCATGTAGATTGATCGAGCAAAAAGAGATGTATTGTGAACATACTTGAAAAATTCTGCGGTTTCAGCAGAAACAATTTTTGCAGGAGCTTTTGGCAATACCTTGATCACAGCCTGGGCTCGGTCTTTGTATGCCTTAGTATTCTTTGGAATGCCAACAATGTTTTCGATTGGATGCGCAGCATCATACTTGGCAGTTCCACGACTGAGGAACTCTGGGCTATGCATTACATAGAGCTTTGGATACTGAGCTTGGAGTGCGGCCACAGTTCGAGGAGCGAGCGTTGATTTGATAACAGCCGTTGTTCCTGGAGCGAGGTTCGACAATGCGTTTGCAACAATACTATAGTCGAAACCATTTGGGGTTGTTGGGGTTGGAACCGCGATAAACACAATTGGACAATCCTTTAGTTTTTCTTTATTTGCATTGTACGGAGCTTCAAGTGCATAGCGCACAACCTTATAACCTCGCTTTTCGAAATCATCAGAATAATTCTTACCAATCCAGCCCTGGCCGATAAAGCCGATCAACGGTTTCTTCATAATTTCACCATTATACGGGCTCTGTATCACTCCGCCAAGCGTACGTTATTACCCCAAGGCAGACTCAATATTCTGCTTATATGCCTGTAAATAGAGCTGTTTATCAGAAATTGTTACCTTAGAAAGTCGACTGTCCGCCTCTTGGGCAAAGTTAAGTCGAAGACTTGGGTCATCAATAAGCTGTGAAATTTTTTCCACAAAACAATCTTCATCACCGATTGGGCACACGAGTGTAATCCCATCTTGTAAAAGTGTTTTTGCAATTCCAACATCCGTTGAAATTGCAGGACAGTGTGCGGCTACAGATTCAACCAACGTCATACCGTATCCTTCATAATTTGAAGTGAGCAGAAAGAGATTGGCGGTGCAATAATAGGAAGTAAGGTCATTTTGCCAATCTTCAAACACAACATTTTCTGAAATTCCCAGTCTCTTCACCTTAGCCCTGAGCGCGGACTTTTCTGGACCATCACCCACGATAACTAATCCCGCCTTTGGATTAAACTTGAGAACGCGACTGAACACGTCGAGTGCAAACGAGATATTTTTTTCTCGAGTAAGACGAGACGCCACAAGAATTGTAAAATTAAATTGACTGTACTTTTCTCTGAGATCAACAGTGGGTGGCGCATACTGAAATTTACGCACATCAACAAATATCGGAAGCACAGCAGGCACAACACCAGGTTTCATTTCAAGCATCGTTAAGCTTTCTGCAATTCGATCACTCACAACCCGAACAGCATCAGCCTGTTTCATTGTTTTTTCTGCAATATGAACTCGGATACGATTGATTGCGGATTCTCGAGCGAAGTATGGACTAAGAAAATCGGTGTGGATCTGAACATGAAGTGGTAACCCAAAAGCCGCCTTAATTCTCCTACCGGCAATACTGCTTTCGAAAGGATCCTGCACTGAGACAACGGTATCATCTGCACTCATCTTCTGCTCTCTAATGATTTGAGACGCAATTTGTACCGCCCTTTTGATATATGTGAGTTTAGAAAGTGATTTGGTAGCATACACCCAAACATTTGGCGCGAGCTGAATCTTCGGAGGGTACTGTCCTCGTGTGGTAAAAACAATGATGTGAAGCTCATCAAACAATTTTCCATATTCAACTTGTCGATCGCGCACAGCGCTACCCTCCTTGAATAAGTTACGATCCGTGCCGATACTAATGACTTTCATGTGTGTTTTTAGCAATTGCTAGAAGCTCATTACAAATATGCGCCCAGGTGTGTTCAAAAGTAAACGATTCGATTTTCTGCTTTTGTGCTTCATAATTTTTTCGGTCAGCTAAGAATAAAATCTTTTCTGTAATGTCTTTTGTGTCTTCAGGATTGATGAACAATCCAACATCCTTAAGTCTCTCATAGATTCCAGTCTCTTTTGTTGTGATAAACGGCTTGTTGAATCGAACCGCTTCCAGAATCAAGTTGGGACTAATATCGCTAATCGAAGTAAGAATGACCGCATAAGATGATTTGAGTTTCTCAATAAACTGAGAGTAAGGAATTTCTTCGATTGAAAGCGCAATGGTTGGATCGACTTTTTGCGCTTCAGCGAATGCCGTAATTAATCGTGCATTGTTTTTGAGTTTGATTGGTCGTCCACCAGAAAGAAATATTTTACCCTCTGGTTCAGATGCGTGGTTCTTTGGTCCATAGAAATTCTCAACAACAAAATTCTTTGAAGAATCCAAACCATACGCTTTCTCAAAAATTTCCTTTTGCCAGTGTGTACTAAATACGAGAGCGTGAACGTTCTTGAGAGTCCATCGGGTGATTCGGAAGATTAAGCGCTCTTTTTGGTTAAGCAGTCCAGACTTTTCTGGATAAAAATTTCGAAGGGGAACCAAATCACCCGTTCGTTCGATGTACGACTCCCAAAGAAAGTCACCACCAATACGAATAATGATCTTTTTTCTCAAAATCTTTGCGGCAAGTGCTGCCGGCCAACCAACACTCGCCGTATCAAGCGCAATAATGAAGTCATCCTTTCCAAACGTAATAATTTTAAAGAATGTCTTCCAGAAAAATAATTCATGACGAATTAAAATTGGAAGCCTACGCTCAAGACCATACGTAAGAACCGAAACTGAGTTTCCCCGCCTTTCGAATTCTTCTTTTATCTCCTTAGCGTATTGAGCCGGACCACCGATTCGTGGCGGATAAATTCCAGTACAAATAAGAATTTTAGACATTAAGCTATTTTAGCAAATACCTCGTTTTTCATCCTTTTGGCTACCAAATTCCAGTCATACTGTTTGATTACTAATTCTTTTGCATTTTCGATAATATTTTGACGCCTACTACCATCAGCAAGAACTTTTTCAACAGTTTCGGCAATACTTTTTGGACTTTTTACTTCGCAGAAATACCCAGTAACACCCTCAGTAAGAAAATCTGGAATACCTCCGACGCGTGTCGCGATCACAGGAATGCCTGCGGCCATTGCTTCAATAAACGAGCTACCAAGACCCTCTGAAATTGATGGGCGAATAAAGATATCAGAAATTTTCAAATACTTTGGTAATTCTTGATGGGAAACAAAACCAATGAGTTTCACTCTGTCTGCAACTTGGAGATGTGTAGCAAGATCTCTAAATTGATGCTCGAGCTCACCAGTACCAACAACAAGGAATTTGATGTTTTGTGGGAGTCGGGGCAGCGCCTCGATAACATCAGAAACACCGTTCTTCTCGACGAGCCGTGATGTGGTTACAAGAAATACATCACCAACCCTCTTTCCCAATCTATTTTTAGTATCTTCAAGCTCTGACCAACCATAACTTTTTGTAAATGCAGAAATATCAACACCGTTTGGAATAACGACAATTGGTTTCTCGGTTCCCATACTTCGCGCAAAATCAGCAAGATAATTTGAAATGGCTTGAATCCGAGTTGCTCGTCTGAAGATCTGAGAAAATATTGGAGCAAAAAAACCAACTCGACCCTTGATGTAATCAATTGGATCACCCTCTTGGAGCGTGAGGATAAATGGAACTTGAGGTTTAAGGATCTTAAACATGAGCGCAGCGAATCCGTTGTAACTCGCCATGATTGACCATGTTGCATCGAACCTGTTTTCTCTTTGAAGTGACAGTGCCTTTTTCACACCAAGAAACGGCATCAAATATTTACCAACTTTTCCCCTTCCAACTCTGTAGACGTGCACGTTACCGATTTTTTCTTCTGCCTTCTGTTTACCATCAATGTTCACTGTAATCATGTGAAATTCCGTATCACTGATACGGTCTGTAATTTCTTTTACAGCAATTTCTGCCCCTCCGATAAACGGATGGTATGCAACTGAGAATATGAGAATTTTCATGGAAATCTATCGACCCTTCTTGATATCGAGCACTCGACGAAGTACATCTTCTGGCACCTCCTGTACCTGCTTTGTTTCAACAGTAGAACGAACTGATTCACGGTTTTGTGTCGGTTCCTTGGGTTTTACTGGCTCAGTTTTATCAGATTCAGGCCTTGGTGTCGAGTTTGATACAGGTGACTCTTTTTTGGATTCATGGACGCTCTTGTCCTCAGTGGTTTTAACCACGGCGGATTCTTTTTTTGCCTTTTCGACGATATCTTTGAGTGCGTCCTTAAGCTGTGAAAGATTCTCCTTGCTTGGACCCTTAGTTACTTTCTTAAGGGCACTTAACGGAATCGGCTCTGGGCTGGGAGCCTTTGGGACATCGGGTTGTGTGTGAACCGGTCTTGGTTGTTGGGGTTTTTCTTGAGCTCGAGATTCTGAATATTGGACC
>DATGWK010000048.1:0-2346 GCA_035299525.1 Candidatus Nanoarchaeia archaeon | reverse complement strand
AGGAATACGACCCGTTTGGGCACAGGAAGTCAGTACACCGAATGAACCTAACATGATTAAAATCAATGCGCTTACTCTCACACTCGTTCCTTCTATTATAAAATCAAGAAATATTTGTTGAAAAAACGTGAACCTTTGTCGATTCCATCCAACCAAATCAACATTCACTCATTTTACCGTTCATTCATACTGACAGAAAACATGAAAGAAGAAATCAAGGAAAGATTACAACGGAATGAAACATGGCAACGTGCACTATACATGCTATTTTTTATCATCATTTATGGCGTATCCAAATTCGTCATCTTCGCCATTATTCTCTTCCAGTTCATTACCATCATTCTGACTGGCGGCACAAATGAGCAAATGTTGAAGTTTGGCCAGAATCTGAGCACTTATCTTTATCAAATTACTCAATTCTTGACGTTCAACAGTGAAGAGCATCCGTTTCCCTTCAGCAAATGGCCAAACGGCGCTCCTCATCACATCAGTCAGTATATCGACTAACAACTTCTCGAAGAAAGTAAATAATTTTCAAATAGTCCTCAAGTCTTTCCAAGCAATACCGTAATGATCTTTGCACGATGAGTGCAAGCAAAGCATGTTCTTCAAAAAGCCGGAAGAATCACTCTCCCCTTAATGATTCTTCTGGCTCCTCAGCAAAGCAAATTTACCCTTTCCACATTTACCGTTGCTGTTACGAAATGAATTTGACTCTTCTTTACCCGATGAGGGTCATCTTCGATCGTGTTGACAACGACACCATCAAAGGACTGTAAAAATTTTTCGCTGCTTGCCGATAACTTATTTTATTTTGCTATGCCGTCGTCCACCATGAATAGTATTGCAATTTTTATCAAGTCACTGACATCGTTGAAATTTCGAAGAAAGACGACACGGTTCATGTACGAGTCCTTGGAGGAAATATTATCCAGTTCCGAACAGTCTTTCTTTCTAGTGCTCAAAGAATCGCTATCGAAGGAATATGAAATTTTTGCAAAAGTACGCATCACCGATGTCCTCACACCCAACGAAATCTTCCACCTGCAGAGCTGCAACGCAGCAATCTACACTACATTACCTAAACATTTTGACTACATACTTTGTGAAAAACGAACCCTTACCGTCATCGCAGTGATCGAACTGGACGAAAAGGATCATATCCAGCGAGAAGCGCGGGCCAGAAACAGATTTGTTGAAAAAGCCTGCAAAACTGCCGGCTTCAAGCTATTACGCTTCCCTTCCCGAGTGGAATACCGCACCCAAGCAGTACGAGAAATAGTCATCAACTCTATCAACCCCTCTTCGTGATCCAGTCCGAGCCATCACCTTTCAGAACCCCAAAATTTAGATTCTCTTCCATGATTGCATAAACTGATCATTCCATTGATCAGAGGCTTCAAAAAATAGGGTTTCCCGGTTTTATCCAAAATGTATAATAAAGAGTCAGTGTCATTACTGATAAGTTTCGAAAAACTACTGTACTGACAGACCGCGGTAATATCAGGCTCAGCACACTCATTCACGATCGTAAACTGCGTTTTTATCGTGTCTGACTTAGTCTGGGCTTGCCTTCCTGGTCTTTTCAAAGTTTCTCTAAGGAAGCACTGATTAATTCAACGAATGTGATGAAGAGCGAGGCGCACGGAACGCAACAACCGAACATATCAATCTGGTAGGCGAGGGAGTGAGTGCCGCCCAGCGAAGCAATTCACTGGCGCAATCAATTAGTCAGTGCTTCCCTAAGTATCGAATAGGTAGCGCATCATTTTCTAAATGGAGTTCATTATGAAATTCTTTACCCCTCTACGTTACTCCGATGGAAGAGACGGAATGACAGGTTTCATGAAAATGATTCTTGAACAAAATGATCTGCTGGGAAGCGAATATGTCGAACCCCATGCTGGCAGCGCAGCAATAGCGCTCGATCTGCTCACGCACGGCTATGTATCGAAAATTCATCTGAATGAACCCAACCCACAGACTTATGCCTTCTGGCACAGCGTCATCAATGAACCCGAAGCGCTATGCAAAACAATTCGTGACGCCAAAATAACGTTTGAAGAGTGGCAACGGCAACAAGCCATTTTAAACTCTCCTGGCAATCATAGTGCGCTTGAACTGGGCTTTTCAATTTTTTTTCTGAATCGAGTGAATCGCTCAGGAATACTCTGGGAATCCGCGAATAACAACCGCAATGGACAGTGGAAGTTCGATGCCCGTTTTGACAAGAATGATCTGATCCGCCGAATCGAGTGGATTGCGCTGCATCGTTCACTGATCCGGCTGTATCATCTCGATGTTCCTTGCTTCATTCAAACCACGCTACCTTCCCTTCCTGCCAGG
>DATGWK010000047.1:0-2972 GCA_035299525.1 Candidatus Nanoarchaeia archaeon | reverse complement strand
GCCTTTCCGATCTTCGAGACTCTGGTTCTATCGAGCAGGACGCCGACGTAGTTATGTTTATTCACCGTGAAGACAAATACAAAGAACAAGCTGAGAAAAATAACATTGCAGAAATCCTTATTGAAAAGCATCGAAACGGTGAAGTCGGCAAGGTTGAACTCTACTTCAACGATAAGAAAGTTACCTTCCAGAGTCTCGCAAAGGGTGAGTTTGGTGGTGCTGAAAAAGAGTTTGCTAATTTCTAACTCATGAATCCATTCAACCGACTAGTGGAAATGTTTTCCGAATTTCCTGGTATTGGCCCCCGTCAAGCAAAGCGGTTTGTTTATTTTCTTTTAACTAAACCAAACGGCTTTAACAAGGACCTCACGAGGCTCATAGAGGAACTAAAGCAAAACACTCTTACATGCACTTCTTGTTACCGAATTTTTACAAAGACCGCTTCTGAATCAGCGCTTTGCAATATCTGTTCGAGTAAAAATCGTGATCGCTCAATCCTGGCGGTTGTTGCACGTGATAGTGATCTTGAGAGTCTGGAAAAAAGCGGATCGTTTAACGGTCTTTATTTTGTTCTTGGTGGAATTGTGCCAATTCTTGAGGCTGATCCAGAAAAAAAGATTCGTTCTCGCGAACTGATTCGAACGATTGAGTCTCGATTCCCCTCTGAACTCAAAGAAGTTATTTTGGCATTAAGTGCTAATGCTGACAGTGAAAATACTGGCGACTACATTGTAAAACTGCTTTCCTCATTCAAGGATCAGGGGCTAAAAATAACACTTCTTGGACGCGGTCTTTCTACAGGAACTGAACTCGAGTATTCAGACGCAGAAACATTAAAAAATGCATTGAGTAATAGGAAGTAAAAAACCCGCCGTTCGGCGGATTTTTTATGTCTTATCGAATCTTTCCGATTTCAACCTTAGAGAATGGTTGTCGGTGGCCGTTTTTCTTGAAGTATCGGCTCTTTTGCTTGTACTTGATCACAGTTACCTTTGGGAGTCGGCCAGCTTCTTTGAAAGTAGCTTCAACCTTTGCACCAGAGATATACGGCATACCAATAGTAGTGTTCTTGCCATCATCAACAAGGAGAACTTTGTCGAAAGTTACCTTGTCTCCAACCTTGAGATCATCACCAAGCTTTTCTACGGTGATTACATCACCAGTTTTTACCTGGTATTGCTTGCCCCCTGTTTCGATGACTGCAAACTCTGTCATAGGGCCTTATTCTACACAAACGGCTTAAAAAGGCAATAAGTAGGCCATGGGATTAGAAATTCCTCTATAAACCCCTAGAAATATAGCTTTTTCGGGGTCATTTGATTAATTTATCAAAAATTGTACAGTATTTGCCAGAAACGTACCTCAAACTCAGGGAGATAGACATGGATACGTTCTGGATTGTAACCCTCAGCCTCGTGGGCTGGTGCGTGCTAGGTGTAATGATCTTTTTCTTCTTCGACAGAAGGGCGGGTGTAAACTTACCGTCATCGTGGGACGCGGTAATCATCTCGATAATAGTTTTTGTTTGTGGTCCGGTTATGTGGGCCATGTTCATCAACTTGTTCTTGGGCAGCAAGATCAAGCTCCTTGGACTTCTGTGTGACGATGACATCAACTCAGCTGCAACCGGCATCCTTGTTCTGATTGCCACAGTTGCTTACTTCTTTATCAGTCACTACCTTGGTTACATCTGACAAATACCAATCAACAACAAAAAGACCCCGGAATTCTGGGGTCTTTTCTTTTACTCATCCTCACCCACTTCAGGTCTATTTATTGCCAGTGTTTCCATGCCGATATTGCTGCCAGTAATCTTTAGGATATCCTTATCAATTTTCTTAAATTCCTTGCTGCCGTTGTTATAGTGATTTACGACCGTACTAAGTGATGTACCGATTTTTCCATAATATTCTTCGTAGCTCTTGAGATGATTCATCAAATTTGAAACATTCTTCTGAATTTCTTTGGTTTTTTCTTCGATCTGCATGGCCTTAAGCCCCTGAAGCACGGTTTGAAGATATGCAAGAAAAGAAGTTGGCGAAACAATAATAACCTTGTACTTACCTGCAGCACGTTGAATAAGATTCTCTGTGTCTTCAGAAATTGCTCCAATTTTATTGATCAGAAGATCATAGTAGATTGCCTCATGAGGAATAAACATAAATGCAAACTCCATAGTTCCCTCCTCAGGACGAATATACTTTGCGGTTTCTGTAATCCGAATCTTTAAGTCATTTACAAAAAGCTTTTCGAGGCGAGTTTTTTCTGCCGGATCCGTTGTTCCAACCATTCGATTGTAATTTTCGAGAGAAAACTTCGAATCAACTGGAATAACCTTATCCTTTACAAACACCGCAGCATCAACAATTTCCCCATTCTTGAAACTATATTGCATTTGATACTGACTCGGAGCCAATACGTTCTTCAAAAGAGTTTCAAGATAGTACTCACCCAAGATTCCACGCTGTTTTGGGTTTTTGAGAATGTCTTGGAGAGACTGAAGTTGATCAGCAAAAGAAATAACCTGCTTGTTTGTCTCGTCGAGCTTAGTAAGCCCCTGTGTGACATCTCGAATAAGCCGAGCTGATTCACCAAACTGAGTTTTCATAGAGTCATGAACTTGGCGACTACTTTCGCCCATTTCCCGTCTCGCCTCAGTCATTTTCATATCAATAGTACGATTGAGGTCATTAATATGCTGCATGAGCATCGTCATGCTTTGACTATCATCTTTTGGAGTTTCTTTTCGACCACGAACAATAAACCAGATAATTCCGGCATTCATTACTGCAAACAAGGCAACAATTCCAATAACAGCTCCCGTGGACATAGATTTAAGAATTATAGCATTTGTATTTGTATCCCTTCTATAAACAGCACCTGGAGGGGCTCCGCAGCGCGACGGCGCGAGGACCGAGTAGAATCTCAGCAGAGATTCTACGTACCCGGAACGGTGCTGTTTGAAAGGCCGC
>DATGWK010000046.1:0-4673 GCA_035299525.1 Candidatus Nanoarchaeia archaeon | reverse complement strand
GCACGAACCCGGGCAAGCAGTTCTCGGAATGAAAAGGGTTTTGCCAAATAGTCATCTGCACCGATGGTAAGAAGCCTCGTTTTTTCTTCGGGACTTGATTCAACGGACAGGAGAATAATCGGTGTGTCTTTGCCCGCTTTTCTGATGTCCTGGCACACCTCAAGACCTGTTTTCTTGGGCATGACGTTGTCGAGGATTATTACGTCGTAATCATTCGTTCTTGCGATATAGGAACCCCGTTCGCCATTCTCCGCAGTATCTACAGCAAACATTTCTGATTCAAACCCTGTTTTTAACAACTCTCTGATTTCTTTATTGTCATCAACGATAAGGATTCTCATTGCATTGTCTTAACTGTTGTTAATACCTGACAACAGTAGACTACACGGCACTAAAAACAAAATTGAAAATGGGGAAAAGGTGTGGATGAATTTCGGATAACTTTTAGGACACTGGCGTTTTAAAGTAGAGATATATAAAGAACGCAATCGCAACTAGGATACGATAGATACCGAATGACTCGAATGAGTTTTTCTGAATGTAACTCAAGAGAAATTTAACACTCAAAAATGCAGAAATAAATGAAACAACAAATCCGACAACAAGGACCGGTAGTGCCTCATTGATGATATGGACGTTCTTGATAAGGTCATACCCAGCTGCAGCTGCAATGGTTGGAATTGCAAGTAAGAAAGAAAATTCTGTTGCTGCCTTGCGATTTGCTCCGAAAAGCATCGAAGAAACGATAGTTGTGGCGGAACGTGATACTCCAGGGATCACTGCAAGCGTTTGCAATAATCCAATGAAAAAGGCCTGGGTATTCGTGATGTGGTCCACTTGGCTATCTTCTTTTTGGGGTTTTTTAGCAACATAACGCTCTACAAGAATGAGGGCAATACCTCCAACGATAAGTGCGATAAGTGCTACCGTGATGTTGCCGATGAGGTATGTCTTAATAAGTTTATAAAATACGAAACCAATAACGGCAGTTGGGATGAAGGCGATCGTCACCTTCTTCCAAAGCCCGAGTTCTCGAACGAGTCGGGGTGCAAAAAGAAAGATGACAGCCGCAATTGCACCAAGTTGAATTACAACCTCAAAGCTTTTAACGAATTCAGTCTGTTCAATAGAAAGAAGCCTTGATGTCATCATTAAATGAGCTGTTGAGGAGATCGGTAAGAATTCAGTAATACCCTCAACAATGCCTAAAATGATTGCTTCAAAAAATGACATTACATGATACTATCACAAACAACCCATGAAACTTAAGGTTTTGGTAAGCATTATTACAATTTTAGTTCTCGTCATTACGGGAGCAGTATATTTCTATTTCAAAGAAAAAGCGGCGATTAAAAATATTAGTTCATTTGCAGAGTGTAAGGAGAATGGTTTCCCAATTCAGGAATCATTTCCGGCTCGTTGCTCAACTCCAGACGGACGAACATTCACAGAAGAAGCTAGTGTAGATTCACAAGATTCGCATACAAACCTTATCCAGGTGTTGTTACCAAAACCCAATGATACGATCAAAAGCCCCGTAACTATTACGGGAAGAGCTCGTGGATATTGGTATTTTGAGGCTTCATTTCCAGTAGAAATTCTTGATGCGGAAGGAAAAATTATCGGACAGGGACCAGCCCAGGCGAATGGTAATTGGATGACTGAGGACTTCGTACCGTTTACACTTAGTCTCGGATATACAAGCTCCACCACTCAGTCAGGAACCATTGTGCTGCGAAAAGACAATCCTTCTGGTTTACCAGAAAACGACGATTCAATTTCTATCCCAGTAACACTGCAGCCAAACTAGCTCTTAAGGCGACTCAAATAGATTGCGAGTTGGGGGATTGAAACAATTTCTTGTGAACGAGTAGGCATGTGTCGAACAACTACCGTATTTTCGAGTGCCTCTTTTTGACCCATGATAATAACGAATGGTGTTTTGAGAGATTCAGCCGCAGTAAGCTGACCAACAAATTTGTTGCTGTTGAGTTGATGGTGAACAGGAATCCGTGCTTGTCGAAGAGATTCGATAACACCTAGACTTTTCAGTCGGGCAATCTGACCAAACTGAATGAAGAAGAACTTTGGTTGTGGTTGATTCTTGAAGAATAATTTTGGACTCGCTCCTGTTTTCTTGAAGTGAAGATTTACACTCACGAGGGGTGTTTCTTTTTTGTATCCGATTCGTTTTGCAATGTAGTTGTGGCGAGTGCCAACAGCAAGTGTTTCGTCTGGTGCACCCTCAGTTTCGTGCGCGCTTTTGATTTCGAATACCGTATGAGAACAATAGTGTCTCTGCCCGATGAGGCGAGGGTTAATTCGATACGGAATATCAAGTGTTTCGAGGTATTCGAGTACTTGCTGGAAGTGTTCGATGCTTTGTTCCGATAGGTAGCTCAAAGACTGAGGCGCACGTTCACGAATTTCCTTCCATTTTTCATGATCACAACGCAAACATTCAAACGGGTCTTTTTTGAGTTGTTGTTTCACTTCTGGTGGCATAGTGCTACCATGCTTTCGACTGAAATTCTGCAGCTCCTTTTCAAACTGTGTCATCGAGTGTTTATCACCGAGGCTGTTGATGTCGACAATGACCTTGTTATGACCGTGGTCAGCGAGAATTGCGACTGCAGTTCTGATGGCAATTGCCTCGGAAACACTTTCGATAGAATTTACGATGTCCAAAGAGTACGAAAGCTCATCAGCTGCCTGTTTTAAAGCAATTCGTGAGAGCGGGCGCTTGTAATGAAGCATGGTGGGGGAGGCTGTGCTCTCTAAATTCCATGCGAGGAGGGATCGGAGAAGAGAGATTTTTTCTTCAGCCCGAGGAAATACATTTTTTATATCTTGTTGTGGTTGTGGCGCAATTGACTGTGCGTGGTCGAGGTCAACTTTTTCAATCTTTGGAGTTTTGATTGGCTGAAAACCATAAAAAAGAGAAATTTCAGCTGCTTTATCAAGGTCTTTTAAAACATATCCTGGTTCACGTGAAGATACCTTGATTCGTAGCGACATAACTGTATGTGTAGATTATTTAATCGTTGCTAAAATTTCCCGGCAAAACCCCTAAACTTGGCAAGGGCAAAAGTCGAACGAGCGGCCTGCCAACAATAAGGTCAGTTGTTACCGGACCCCATGATCGGGAATCCAAACTGCCCTTGCGGTTGTCACCAAGTACAAAAAATTCTCCTTCTTTGAGTGTAATTTTGAAGTTGTCTGAAACTTGGTTTTGATCAGCGATGTATGGCTCGTTAAGCGTTTTTCCTTCAGGGAATTCTTTACTCGTGACTGTGACAACCCCTTTTTTGATTTCAACAGTATCGCCCGGTGTACCAATCACGCGCTTAATAAAATACTTAGATGGATCTTTTGGATATTTGAAAATTATGACTTCGTCGAGTTTGGGCGTCTCAAAGCGTTTACTGATCTGATCAACAATTAAATAATCGCCATCATGAAAGGTTGGATCCATTGAAGCACCTGAAACAATAAATGGCTGCGCGACATAGAGTCTGAACGGCACAACAATGAGTAGGGTAATGAGGGTAAACTTGAAAATCTCAGACCAAAATCCAGGCTTTTTTTGATTTCGGTTTACTTCTTGTTCAGAAGTATCAAGAGAATGTTCATTCATGCGTGCATTTTATTACCTTTCCTCGTTTGACACAAGAGTTTTTCGTGTGTCTTGATAATTTTACTCAATAAAATTGCTTTCGTGTTACAATTTCCGCCATGTATACCATTGTTGGACTCGGAAATCCTGGCGAAGAATACGATAATACGCGACACAACATCGGAAGAATGTTTGTCGAATCATTTTTTAAGAAGCATGATCTTCCTGAATTTTCTTTCGACAAAAAACTAAACGCTTTGACTTCTACTGGAAAACTTGGAAGTGAAAAAGTTTTTGGGATTTTGCCAGAAACATTCATGAACAAGTCCGGTGACGCAGTTGGAAAGGCGGTAAAAACTAAAAAAGCCGCTGAAACTCTTGTTGTTGTTCACGATGAACTCGATCTTCCTCTTGGTCGTGCAAAAATTTCTTTTAATAAGAGCGCTGGCGGCCATCGCGGTGTCGAATCAATTCGAAAGGCAGTAAAGACAGAAGAATTTATTCGAATTCGAATCGGGATTTCTCCATCAACGGCAAGCGGTAAGCTCAAGAAACCAATTGGTGAAGACGTGGTGATGAAATTTATTCTTGGAAAATTTTCAAAGAAGGATGAAGAAGGCTTGAAGAAAATTCAGAAAAGTTTTAACGAAGCACTCGAGCTTTTGATTACAGAAGGGAAGGATCGTGCCATGAATGAGTGGAACGGTAAGCTGTAGCCCTTGACATTGACTTTTTATAGTGTCTTGATATAATATGTAAGGAATCAGTATGCAAAGAGGCTCGGGTGTTCCGGCTTCTTTTCAAGAACTTTCACATGGTTTTTAGGAGGATTCGAACATGCAGAACAAGGATGTTGGTGTTCGTGTAAGCAGGATGCCTGCGTGGATTGCGAATGTGCTGCTCGCGATCTTCTGTGGCCCCCTGGTTTTTTTGGAAACGCTCAGGTCCAAGATGGACTACCGGAGGCATGAATTTGTTGTCCTGAACATCTTCGGCAGTGTTTCATGTTTGATGTGGGTCTCCGCTCTCTTGACGGCTGTTGGGGTCGTGCCGATCT
>DATGWK010000045.1:0-9155 GCA_035299525.1 Candidatus Nanoarchaeia archaeon | reverse complement strand
ACTCAAAAGTTTGGGCATGGATACTGCATCTACTGCACAAAGTGTCCCTGTGAATGTTCAAAAAAGCGCGGCGTTAAACCACCACCTCCACCTCGAATAGAGGTGCGGAACTGGACCTTCCCAGAGGCTATTGCTGAGATTGGCAAAATCTACGGACCGAAAAACCGAGTTGACGGTATCGCATACCTAGCAGACCGACTCCGCGAAGAGTTTTCGGAGGTGACCGATGTTCTTCTCCTGGACATCCACAAGCCAGGAATCAAGACCTCAACACACTGGTGGAACTTGGCTTGTGAGGTTGCGGATGTCTACAGCGTCATTTGCGCTATCGCCGATGTAGAGGAACTGGATATCGACACCGAGTTTCAGAATCGCTATGGTGGCGTTCACCCCAGATGCGGATGCCGGCCGTGCGAATGTGGGCCATTCTACCAATACATGGCGGATCACGCAGACACAGTCACTACCTAACCCTGCACACCACCCCTCCGTAGGGGTGGTTTTCTTTACCTCATCAAAGTTTTAACGAAGACGAGTCTTGTATAAAGTAATAAGCAACAAAAAAGGGCACGAAAGTCGTGCCCAACACATCGGGTTGTTTGCTGGTACTTATTTCCCAAGAACCAGCATGATACAGATGATAAGCATTCCGGTCGTAATTGAAAAAACAATGACACCCTTCGCGAGCTTCTTACCCTTGCCCACTGCGACCTCCTTGCGCTCTAATAATGTACTTTCCCCCTGGTAAACCATAGCACGATATATTGATATGGTCAACATACCAAAAACACCCATCTCACTTCGCTCTTAGTGCTTCGCGGGACAGGGTGCTTTTTGTAATTCCTTTATTTCTTTTTAATCTCGATTGAAAGTTCTTTGAGCTGAGCTGGATCAACTTCTGATGGAGAGTCCATCATCAAGTCCTTACCTTCTCCGGTCTTTGCAAAGGCAATAATCTCTCGAATATTCGGCTCATTCTGAAGAATCATCATGAGTCGATCGAAGCCCCAGGCAATACCACCGTGTGGAGGTGTTCCCGAACCAAGAGCTTTCAACATGTGACCGAAGTTCTTTTCGATTCGAGCGTCTTCGTATCCCATAATCTCAAAAACTTTCTTGAGACCTTCAGGTCGATGATTTCGAATGCTTCCTCCAGCGATTTCGTACCCGTTGAGCGCAATGTCGTACTGAGTTGTAAGGATGTCTTCAGTTCCCTTCTTTTCCAAAAGATCATTCATAAACTCTGGCTTTGGAGCTGAGAACGGATTGTGAGTGAATGTCCAACCACCCTCTTCTGTCTTTTCAAAGAATGGAAAATCAACAACCCAACAGAATGCGAGGAGGTTTGGATCATTTTTATCTGTTCTGATATCTGGTTTATCGTTACCGTACTTCTCCATCGCTTCTTTGTACGTAAGTCGTGGGAATGGAATCTGCTGAATTTTCTTTTCTGGATAGAGCTTCTGCACGAGAGCAATAATCATCTTCTCGTTTACCGCCATTACATCTTCCTGTGCAACGAAGCTCATTTCCAAATCGATCTGGGTAAATTCTGGCTGACGATCACCTCGAGTGTCTTCGTCTCGGAAACAACGAGCAACTTGGAAATATCGATCAACACCGGCAGCCATCAATAACTGTTTGTATTGTTGTGGTGACTGTGGAAGCGCATAGAATTTTCCTTTCTCAAGTCGTGAAGGAACGATGTAATCTCGAGAACCTTCCGGAGTAGACTTTGTCATCATTGGTGTTTCCACTTCGATGAATCCTTCGGCCGTAAAGAATTCTCGGATGAACATGGTAGCCTTATGACGATTTCGAATATTCTTTTGCATTCGATCACGTCGAAGGTCGATGTATCGATATCGCAAACGAACTTCTTCATTAATTTCCCGACCATCAACTGAAACTTCAAACGGTGGAGTTTCTGCTGCATTGAGCACAACAACAGAAAGCATTTCAAGTTCGACTGCACCGTTATGCTCTTCTTTCTTTACCATTCTTTCTGGACGAGCATTCACTTTTCCCGTTACCTCAACTACCCATTCATTACGAAGGGTGCTTGAAATTTCGTGAGCTTCTTTGTGGTTTGGCAAGGCAACCATTTGCACCTTACCTGTATGATCTCGAAGATCGATGAAGATCAGTTTGCCGTGGTCACGACGAATATCTACCCAACCTTTGATTGTTACTTCTTTGCCTACTGAATCTTTGAGTTCTTTGATAAGTGTTCTCATATAAGTAATTCCGGAGAAACAAAAACGCCCCTCCGAATTCATTATTTCTAATAAACTCGCAGGGGCGATTTCATCGCGGTGCCACCCTGGTTTTTACTTAATTACTGCGATCGTCGCAGGCCGGAAGAGTCTACTCAGGAAATCCTTTTCTTTCTTCACCTCGCCGGTGTCAGCCGGGTCATTAGTGGTTCAATCATATTGTTTTGAGGGGAAAATGCAAAGGATTGACATGCGTATAAAAGTATTTAAAATTTTGCCAGGACCGAACATTCATTAACCCTGGAGGATACGATGAGCGCAATTACTGAAACCGAATCGGCAGAAGTGACCCTTAAGAAGGGGGTCAGGACTTTCAAGAAGCTGGGTGTACAAAAGCCTCACCATCAGTATGCGACCCTGTATCGAACTGGGAAACATCTCGAAAAAGGTCAGGTTGTGAGACTTGGGCCCGTCGAACAGGTGGTCTACGATCACAGGATCAAACCCGCCCAAGAAGTTCTCGACGAGCCCGGCACATTCGTCCTCATCGAAGAGATCGCCTACGAGCTCCGTGATGTAGCTTTTGACCTTCTGAGTCGCGTCATTCATACGATTCCCAAGCCGGCGAGCAAAGAAGACCTTACGCTCATTGCCGATGCCGAGCGCCTTCTTGGTATTTCCGGTTCGTAACCAACGCACGAACAACAACACAGCCGCGCACCACATGTGCGCGGCTTTTCTTTTACAAACAAAACCCTCACATTTAGTGAGGGCTTGTGCCATCATTTACTTTTCTGCTCGTTTTGCTTTTGCTCGATCTTGTTCGGTCAGAAGTTGTTTTCGTAATCGAATATTCTTTGGGGTAATTTCGAGATACTCATCAGACGACATGATTTCAAGACCACGACCAATGTTAATTGTAAGTGGTGGCACCAAATCAATCGCATCATCAGAGCCAGATGCTCGCATGTTTGTAAGCTGCTTTCCTTTTGTTGGATTTACATAAAGTTCCTCGCCTTTTGAGGTATTGCCAATAACCATCCCTTCGTACACTTCGGTTTGTGGACCAATATATAGTTCTCCGCGTTCTTGGAGATTCCAAAGTGCAAACGCCAAAGCCTTTCCGTTTGCCATAGAAACCATAGCCCCAACCTTTCGCTTTTGGATTTCACCAGCGTATGGTTTAAATCCGATCACTCGTGAGGAGAAAATACCCTCACCTTTTGTATCAATAACAAACTGATTTTTGAAACCAAGAATTCCTCGAGTTGGACCTTCAAAGATAAGGCGGACAGAATCACCGTGCGTTGTAAGATTCATCATGACGAATGCTCGCGCGCCAAGACGATCAATAACTGCACCCTGGTACTGACTTGGAATGTCGATAACCGCTTCTTCATACGGCTCTGTCTTTACACCGTTTTCTTCATGAATAATTACTTCTGGTTCAGAAACCTGGAGTTCGAAACCTGCACGTCGCATGTTTTCCAAAAGAATTTCTACGTGGAGTTCGCCTCGAGCAAGTACTCGAAATACATCACCGGAACCGAATTCAACCTTGAGCCCAACGTTAATTTCGAGTTCACGTTCAAGATAATCTCGAATCTGTCGTGAAGTAACAAACTTACCTTCCTTACCAGCAAATGGAGAGTTGTTAACTAAGAAGTTAAGAGCAATTGTTGGTTCATCGATAGCAATCGCAGGAAGTGGTTTTGCGTTTTCGTCAGTCGTAATGGTGTCACCGATGAAAATATCTGGAATACCAGCAATCATTGCAATATCACCTGGGTACACCTCGTTTACTTCTTTCTTTACCAATCCTTCGAATGTAAAGAGTTTTGTGATCTTTGCAGGCTTTGTGGTTCCGTCAGGTTTCTTAACAAAAAGAGTCTGATTCATTTTCAAAACACCTTCGTACATACGGCCGATAGCCAGACGACCGATGAAATTGTCGTATCCAAGATTGAAAGGTTGGAACATTAATGGCTTTTCGTTAAGCGCCGGATTTGAAGCAGGGGCAACTTTTTCCAAAATTACATCAAGAAGGGGGTTGAGATTTGGAGACATTTCATCTGTGACTTTTCGCTTTGCAGTTCCGTCACGACCGATTGCGTATACAACTGGGAAATCTGCTTGCTCATTACTTGCACCAAGCTCGAGGAACAAACCGAGAACATCTTCTTCTGTTCGGGCAATGTCTGCAGCTTTTTTATCAATTTTATTGATAACAACGATTGGTTTGAGACCAAGCTCCAAAGATTTCTTCAATACGAAACGAGTTTGTGGCATCGGACCTTCCTGAGCATCAACAACAAGGAGCACTGAGTCGATTGATCGGAGCACGCGCTCTACTTCTGAACCGAAGTCGGCGTGGCCTGGAGTATCAACGATGTTAATTTTTGTTCCTTTATAGAAAATTGAGGTGTTCTTTGCGTAAATAGTGATACCGCGCTCTCGTTCAAGGTCGTTTGAGTCCATCGAAGTTCCTTCTTCGATTTTTGAGTTTTGACGCATCATTGCATCAGTAAGTGTTGTCTTACCATGATCCACGTGTGCGATGATTGCGATATTTCGAATTTCCATATGTGAAACTTAGTCGAAGGATAAATAAAAACGACCCGAGGCCGAATTGAGTCCAAAGAATAACATGTAATTTATCTACAATCAATAGAAGACTGGGTTGTATTCAGTGAGGCAAACAACTATTGGTAGGAAAAAGACACGCGCTGATTAACCTGTCAAATTACCTTACTTAGTGCTATAGTTCCGACACATGGAAGAACCTGTATTCCCAATGCGAATAAATAAGTACCTAGCGTACATGAAGCACACGACTCGTCGCGGTGCTGATGAGCTGATCACTCAAAAGAAAGTCTTCATTAACGGTAAACATGCAGTCTTGGGTGACAAAGTAAATGAAGGAGACAGTGTTGAGGTTCGATTCTCTGGTAAGCACAAACCGAACGTCTATTTCGTATTCAACAAACCAAAGGGCACGGTGACTGATATTGCCCAGAACCACAGCGAGCAAGAAATCAAACATATTGTTGCACTCAAGAATCTCTTCCCCATTGCCCGACTCGATAAAGAATCACATGGTCTCACAATACTTACAAGCGATGATCGAATTACCGAGAATCTTTTAAACAGCGCGCCCAAGTGTGAAAAAGAATACGTTGTTACAACGAAAACCAAGCTTCGAGATAGCTTCAAACTCCATATGGAAAAGGGTGTGCAGATTGAATCTGATATGACTGCTCCATGTAAGGTTCAAATTCTTGGTGATAACAAATTCAAAATCGTCTTAAAAGAAGAAAAACGAAATCAGATCCGACGTATGTGTGTTGCACTTCACCAAGAAGCAGTTGATATCGAACGAGTGAGAATCATGAACATCAAGCTGGGGAACCTTAATGAAAATGGCCATCGCAAGATTGAGGGTGACGAACTTGCAGACTTCTTACACCAGTTAGATCTCGGCTAAATTATTTCTTTAAGTGTTTCTTAATTTTCTTGTTTATCTTATTTAGAATTCTACCTGCATTTACCTGTTCGAGTATACCGTCAGAAGACATAGTCTTTAATTTTTCTGCTGCGCCAATAGCATAAGAAATATAATTTCTTTTCCCCAAAGGTGAAAACGATTCGTAGATTTGTCTTTTAAAAAACGGTACTTTAAATTTCTCTGTTACAAACTTTTTTCTAATGATTGCTTTTTTCATTCGACTTTCAAACCTCGCATAACTCTTGTGCCTAATCAGAGTTTTCTTACCATCAAATTCAATACCTAAATATTGCAATTTTGATCTTTGTCCCTTCTCATTAAGAATGGTTTGGCCATTCATTTTGTTAAAAAAACGAATTTCTGTTTTACTATTCTGTATCTCAAGTTTTAACTTAGGGATCTCAGCCTCGACAAAATCCTTCACCTCATCTAGTCGTTCCATCGGACAAACAATTAAAATGTCATCAGAATATCTACGGTAGAGACCTCCAATCGCCTTAATTTTCTCATTTAAGACGATATCAAATTCGAGCATGTATAAATTAGAGAGTACGCAACTTATTGGAATTCCTTGTGGAATACCACGGACAAGATTTGTTTTAATCTTATTACCCTCTCTCAAAGCACCTAGCAAATCCACATCAAAAAAGAAGGTTGAATGTTTATAGTTAGAGTTTAATTTTAGCAACTTTCCTATTTCACGAAATCTAACATACGAAAAATTTGTTACTGATTTAAAAACCTTGTAATGATCAGCGGGTAAGTTCTTAAAGTTAAAATTGCTCTTCCATGCCTTTTTAAGATGCGTAAAATCAAGAGTGTCATAGAATCCCTTTATGTCCAGAGCGAGTGTTGCACAATTTGGTTGTTCGGAAACAAATTTAAAAACCTCAGCAGCAAAATCAACATTAGATTTTCCTAATCTCCTATATGCAATTACAGATTCATCCAACCCAAAATGTTTAAGTCGGTTCTCGTACTCGTGCTCTATGAGATGTGAATACCAAGAATAAATCAGGGAATCAAAGTGTGATGAATAACTTATAGGGCGCCTTTTCCACTCAATCCTTTTTAGTCCGGTTTTTGCGTCTTTCCGATAAAGCCGCACGTTCTTTGGAACGCTAATCAGCGGGTAGAAAGAATGATGTTCAATAAAATTCGGATTTGTTATTTTTTTGAATACTGGAGTAGTTAAAGATGAGATTGGTCTATCAAAATGCAAATAGCGCCTTGGAGGGCGCCTTTTGCTCAACTCACTACGCTTTTTGAGCCAACTATCCTTGAGTTGTAAAAGTATAATTGGATCCATAGATCACACCCCACCGTCAGATACCTGGCATCTTTCAAGACAGGAGGGCAACAGATTGGCTTAAGCCTTTTTTTCGCTATTTAGCGACCAGGTTTTTGAAATCTAAACATTACACTTATGATTATCACAGGACTTGCTGTGCTTCACATAACTGTAGACCTTTCGGTCTTGGTTATCTTGTTCGTTGAAACTTTATCTAGACTATTGGTTCTCTTAAGAGAGACACTAGTCGTCGGAAAGTTGCGAAACATTAACCAGAACCCCACAAGCATATATCCCTGTGGGCACGCAGATTATATCACTAACAAATTAAAACGTCTTATGCGAGACAAGATTTTTACTTCTCCAAATCCAAGATCTCATCGATCTTAATCTTTGATACGAATTCGGGTACGTGAGACACAAGGATCATTGCGCCTTGATATTGATCTAATGCTTCAGCAATAAGTGGAATGTGACGGAAGTTAATATGGTTTGTGGGCTCATCGAGAATGAGAAGTCCTGGCTTGAGCAATACTAATCCAGCGAATGCCACGAGACCCTTTTGACCCTCTGAAAGACTGCCGATTTTAGATTTAATGAGCTCAGCATTGATGAGGAACCCTGCCGCAACACTTCGCATCTTTTCTTCATCTTTATTGTTACCCATGTTTCGCATAAGTGATTCATACACCGTGTCCTCAAAGTTCAACGTTGAAAAATCTTGGCGGTAGAGACCAACTTTTACCCCAGGAGCAATAACCGTTCCCTTAGCTTCGCCTTTCGCAATTGTTTCAAGCAATGTTGTTTTACCAATGCCGTTTGGACCCTTGAGCAATAAATGCTGGCCCTTCTTGAGTGAAATTGCTGCTTTTCTTTGAACTGGCTTGAAATGTTTATTGAGTACAGAGAATGATGTGATATTCAAAATTTCACCAGTAATTCCCTCTTGAACCGGAATAGTGAACGGTCGAATTGTTCGATCTTCTTTTCGGACATCAACTTTTTCCTCCTCAAGTTCTTCAGCTTTTTCTCGCATCCGTTTTGCCACAAGTCGCATCTGACCTCCTTTATTGGCAAAGAAGTTTGCCTTATCTTTATTGTCTTGGATCTCTTTTGCTAGCTGAGCATTCTTGCGATTTTCTTTTTCAATTCGAGCTGAGATTTGTTCAACTACGTCTTTGTAGTTTCCAGAATATTGTTCGATCTTATGTGTATGAACGTCGAGATACAAGACTGAGTCTGTAAACGCATTCAAAAAGTCGGCATCGTGGGAAATAACAATGACAGTCTTTTTGTAATTAACAAGAAAATCTGTGAGATGTTCAATACCGGCCTTATCGAGATTATTTGTTGGCTCGTCGAGAAGAAGAATGTCTGGATCTTGAATAAGTGCAGAAGCCAAAAGTAATCGGGCTTGCTGACCACCGGAAAATTCTTTGATTTTCTTATCATGAACCTCAGTGTGACCCTTGAGATTTACCACTTCCAATACTTCATCAATTCTTGGATCGATATCATAAACCTTTCCTGTAAATCGTTTGAGGAAAAAGTCTCTAACGGTAAGCCCAAGCTCGTCTCGAGGAATAACTTGTCGCGCAATCGCAATCGTCGTGTTATTTAAAATATGAACCTTTCCGGATTCTGGAACACGGGCACCAGTAATCATTTCAAACAGAGTACTTTTGCCGGCACCATTTTGTCCCATGACTGTAACCTTGCGACCTCGCCGCACAGAAAAATCCACCTCATCGAGGATCACCTTGTGCTGACTATATTCAAATGAGACCTTCTCAAATGAAATAACTGTGTCTTGTTTTGACATGAGGAATTACTGTAGCACACCTAACAAAAAACCACCCCTCGATTACATAGGGTGGTTTTTTGCGTGACTATGCTCGAGCAACGTTTGTTGCTGCAGGTCCCTTGTCGCCCTGAACAACCTCGAAGGTTACTTCATCACCAACCTTGAGTTCTTCAAAACGTACATCTTTAAGTTCCTTAGCATGAAAGAAAAGATCCTTTGCTTCGCCTTCGCGAGAAATGAATCCAAATCCTTTGTCTGTAAGTGTCTTTATCTTGCCATTCATAAAATAAAATAAAAAATTGAAAATTCAAAACGAAAATCGACCTGTGCCACCGCACC
>DATGWK010000044.1:0-3549 GCA_035299525.1 Candidatus Nanoarchaeia archaeon | reverse complement strand
GAAGTACAACCGTTCTGAGTCGATCATGAAGCGATCGGAATTCGAGTTCGTTAAAAAGTGTTTTTACTTTCTCAAGATCGATTGTTTCTCTCCATGATTTTTCTGGAAGCTCAAATTCAATCGGTGCATCACGACGAATCGTGGCAAGCATTTTCGAGAATTTGGCTTCATCTTCGTGGGTCTTGAGAAGTTCGAGCGTTCGTTCTTTGATTCCATCTTCAGTCTCAATCTTTTTTACCTTGAGCTTTTTGTAGATATCTTCGACAGAACCATACTTCTGGATAAGTGTCGTTCCGGTCTTTTCACCAATTCCCGGCACACCAATGATGTTGTCAGATGGATCGCCACGAAGACCCTTGTAGTCAGGCAAAAGTTCCGGACCGAAACCAAAACGCTCTTTCACCATTGCCTCATCGTAAATAACCGTATCACTAATTCCCTTTCGTAGTGTATACACACGAACCCTTACACCATCAACAAGTTGCAGCGTGTCCATGTCGCCAGAAGCAATAATGATTTCGATATTTTTATTTTTCTTTAGTTTCTCAACAATCGTTCCAAGAACATCATCAGCTTCGAAGCCCTTACTTTCATATACTGGAATTCCAAGTGCTGTAAATACATCTTTTGAACGAATCAATTGTGCAATCAATTCATCATCAATTTTCTTTCGAGTTGCCTTGTAGCCATCGTACACATCATGTCGATGGGTTGGAGACGGCACATCGTAACAAGCGACTACATAGTCTGGCTCAAGCTCGGTCATTATCTTAATGAGCATGGTTACGAGTCCATAGAGCGCACCAGTCGGTTCACCTTTTGTAGAAGAAAAATCAGGAAGCGCATGATATGCGCGATGAATAATTGCGTGAGAATCAAGAAGAACCAGTCTTTTTTTATTTTCTTTAGCCATGAAAATCAATAACTCGAGATTCTTCATCATGATGACTAAATCGAATCACAATCTTCTCTTTCGGAAGCAGTGTTTCAACTCTGTCAGCCCATTCAATACAAATGATATTCTTGGGATCACTCACCACGTCTGACCAACCGAGCGTTTCTAGCTCTTTTGGATCTTCGAGTCGGTACGCGTCAATGTGAACAAGATGATCAAACTTCTGATCAGTAAGTTTATATATTTTTTCAATAACAAATGTGGGGCTCAAAATCTTCTCTGTTATTCCTAACGCCTTACCAAAAAACTGCATAAAGGTGGTCTTCCCCGCACCGAGATCACCATAGAGTGCAATTACTGTTGCGCCTGATTTACCTTCAGGGGTAAGCGATTGAGCAATTTCCTGGGCCTTCAGCTGTGTGTCAGCAATTTTATGGAGACTTTTCTGCATGCGGAGATTGTAGCATGTGAACAAAAGAAAAAGCCCGCCAGCCCCCATCGCAAAGCGACAAGGACTGACGGGCGGGAGGATCGAAGGAACTAGTAGCCGCGACCGGCTTTATCCACCGGCACATTCGGTGTGTAATACCGAATCACCAGCGGTTCCGGAGCAGCACGATAAGACCTGCCAGAGTTTAGAGAATACGTGTACGTGTAGTTGATGTACTCCTTCACTGTACCGATGTGCTTGTCATCGAAACTGTACACGTCGGCCAAGAGCAACATGTGATCGCTCGAGCTCAGACTACGAAGCGGGATTTGCGCCCGCTGGCCAGTCTTGATCGGCGCCGTGCTGATCATCGTGCCGTCAAGCACGAAGTTCTTGACGACAGCACCCTCAATGCTGTTCTGAACAACCGCGACCTCGCCCACTCCCCAAGCGATATTACAACCGCCAAGGGAAAGCGAGAGAAGCACCAACACCAACGTGACGAATCGGTTCATACTGATGACCCCTTTCTCTTTTTCCAACCCTGACGACGCAGAATTGCTCGAACGAGGAAGTCGATGTCCTTTTGTGAATGACCGGGTTCAAACCCCTCAAATACAACCGTTTGGTCGTTGCTGGTGTTTATGAACCTGAAAACCCACAGATTAACCATTCGCTTCCTGCCCTCCACCCGCTTCATTCCGACCTCGAGTTTGACGTCGATATCCTGATTCACATTGGTGAGAATCATGTAGATTCTCTGCCGCATATCCTCATAGGGATGCCGCGGCGGCATGTTGGACATGTAAGTCATTTCAATCCCTTCAGTTTGGTGTGTTGTATTTATGAAAGAAACCCACAATACATTACTACGAATTTGCTGACTTGTCTAGTGCTTTATATATTTCATTTTCTCGAAGTATCAAGAGCAGCAATGTTATAATTTTCCTCATGACAATCTCTTTTAATGAAGATAAACAAAACGAACGACTCGATGAACTTCGAAAGAATGAGGCAGAGGAACTAACGAAGGTCCTTTCTGCAAAGTATGGCCTGCCCTATCTCGACCTAGTAATGTACCCAGTGAATATTGATGCCCTTCGAGTAATCAAGGAGGAAACTGCTCGCAAGGCAAATGTTGCTCCATTCCACATCACCGATAAAAAAATCCGAATTGGCGTCCTCTCACCAAAGAACCCAGAAACAATTGATGTCATTGAGGATTTGAAGAACCGCAACTACGAACCAATCATTTTTATGGTTTCTATGGAGGGGTTAAAACATGTATGGGAACGATATAAGGATCTCTCCTACTCTTTTGAAACAAAGGGCGGCGCGTTAACTATTTCTAATGAAGAAATTGAGGAGTTTAAAAATAAGGTTCGGGGCATTCCAGATATTGCAGAGCTGATCAAAGAAGTTCTAGGTACAAAAAAGATCTATCGCATTTCTCGACTCTTGGAAATTATCATTGCTGGCGCGCTCGCAACCAATTCTTCAGACATCCATCTCGAACCTGAAGAGATTCACACACGACTTCGCTATCGCCTTGATGGTATTTTGACCGACATCATTGGCCTCGATTCAGAAACATATGGGTTACTTCTCTCTCGTATCAAATTAATTTCAAATTTGAAACTCAATACGAAAGGTAAACCACAGGATGGTCGGTTTAGTATCAAAATGGCAGATACAGAAATTGAAATTCGTACCTCCCTTCTTCCTGGCGCATACAACGAAACAATTGTGCTTCGAGTTTTGAATCCAAATGCGATTTCCGTTCCACTCGAAGAACTTGGTATCCACCCGCGACTTTTGAAAGTTCTTGAACATCAGATCCAAAAACCAAACGGCTTAATCTTGAACACTGGCCCAACTGGTTCTGGAAAAACCACAACACTCTACGCCTTTCTGAAAAAAATTAACGAACCGGGAACAAAGATCATTACGATTGAGAACCCAATTGAATATCACCTTAAGGGAATTGTGCAGACACAGACTGATTCAGAAAAAGGATACACCTTCCTCGAAGGTTTGCGTTCTGCGCTTCGACAAGACCCTGACGTCATTATGGTTGGAGAAATTCGAGACAGTGAAACAGCAGAGATAGCCGTAAACGCCGCACTTACTGGTCATTTGGTATTCTCTACCCTTCACACCAACAATGCTGCTGGAACGTTTCCTCGCCTTATCGACCTTGGAGTAAATTCAAAAGTTATCACCT
>DATGWK010000043.1:0-2690 GCA_035299525.1 Candidatus Nanoarchaeia archaeon | reverse complement strand
TGGCTTTACTGCCATATCAATCATTTCTGGAACAATCATTGGCTCATCACCTTGTAGCATCACGACAATGTCTGTCTTTTGTCCTGTTTCTTTTTCTATTTTCAGAATAACTTCTGCGGTGATATCAGAACAACCAGGATGATCATTTCGTCCAATCACTGCTTTTGCTCCAATAGATTCTGCATATTTCTTGATAACCTCATCGGGAGTAGCGATATACACCTCATCAAGCATTTTGCTCATTTTGGCTCGTTTATAGCAGTGGCCAATCATTGGCATACCTTGGATCATTTCCATAGGTTTACCTGGGTATCGTGTAGAGCCCATTCGAGCTGGAATAATGCCTATAATATTGAGTTTTTTAGCGGTCATGAGGCTATTATAGCGGTTTATAGCACCTCTTCCAATGGCAGATGTTTTACCGTATTAAACTGCTCGTCTATGCTTCCGTAACGAGTAATTGTCACTGGATTTGGATAAAACGACTCCTCTGCGGTCAGCTGTTTGAATTTTCCTTCAACAACGTCCTTCCGTACAAAGAACGCATCGTGTCCATGACTATCACATGCAACCAACGCATACCCTTTTGAGCTAGCGAGTTTTGCCAACGCTGGGAGTGAGACGCCAAAGTAGAGTGGATTTTCTTTATACGTATTTTGAAAATGAAACTTCGGATCATATTTCATTGTGACTGAATTAAGACCAAACGCAGCGTTGTACTCCATCACAACAACACGTGGATTAATTATTGAAATATTTTTCCAAACAAAATAGTCATTGCTATCGATATCAATTGAAAGCAGGTCGATTTCACCAGAAATATCGTTTTCTATAATTGTTTGATTGATATTTTCTGCAGTAACGAAGCTTGTAGCAATTTTTACCTTATTTGATCGAGCACCAAGTTTCTCTTTGTAAAAAGCTCTGGCTGAATTTAGCCATGCATCATCAGCGTCAATCATAAGCCCGTTCCAACCAAAATTTAAAGCGAGGTTTGCAGTATTACATTCTCTACCCTGTTCAACACCTACTTCAACAAATGTTCTATTCGTAACACCAATTTTCGAGAAAAGAAATGCGAGAATTCCATCATTTCCATGTTTTGAATAAACCTTGAATTCGGCATTTCGAAATATTATTTTCTGATCTGTATCCGGAGAAGCAATTCCATAATTGCGAGTAAGAAAATCATTCATCATGCGTTCCTCGAGTACATCAATTTTCTCGGGATACAAAATCTTCCTAATCGCAATGAAGAATCGATACGGAAGATATTTTTTAATTATTTGTTTAGTGTTCATGTTTTGAAAGTAGTTTTTTGTACTCCTCGATCAAAATAATATTCTTTGCGTGTTGATCAAAGTCAGCTTTTACTCTTTTTCGAGCCGCTTCACCAAACTGTTTATTCTTTTGTTCATCCAAAAGTAAATCGGTAACCCTCTCGGCCATTAGTTCAATATTGTGCGGATTAATTACATATCCAGTCTCCCCTTCTACAACAATTTCTGATGTACCACCATAACATGTTCCAACTACAGGCCGACCAGCCGCCATTGCCTCAACTACAAGTCGTGGCAAGGAATCGAAAATCACCGACGGGACAAGAACTACGTCTGCACACGCATATGCAAATTTCATTTCCTTTTCAGAAATCCAACCTGTAAAGATAAGTCTGTCGCCAAGACCAAGCTCCTCTGCCTCATTTTGCATCCGCTCTGTATATTCATCAACCTTTCCTGCCACAAGGAGCACGACATTGGGAACTTTCTCAATAATTTTTACAAGAGACTCGATTGCCTTGTCACCACCCTTAGCAGCACTCAACCTACCACCAAACAAAATTACTTTTTTATCAACAACTCCAAATTTTTCTTTATACTTTTGAACATCTTCAGGAGAAACATTCCAACTCTTTACGTCTGCGCCAGTATGCAATACCTCAACATCTTTGATTCCGTTTGCAGCCAGTGCGTCCTTGAGGGCGTAACTTACCGCAAATCGCTTATCGACTCGTGCCAGGTATTTTCTAATGAGGATATTTCGAAATGGATTCCAACGTTTTCGAGCAAGCTTAATGTGATCGATCCAGGTTGTTTTGTAATCTAGTCGCTCAAGATATTGAGGGGTTTTTAACTTTCCATAATTAAAAGACATGACGTCTCGGGCAGTCCAAACAACAGCCTTTGCATATTTCTTCGCGACTTTGAGCGAGTAATACGAGAGATGTGTATGAATGTTGTTTGCATGAACAACATCTGGTTTCAGGTCATTCAGGATTCTTTCTACCTCCTTTACTGTTTTTGGATTATAGAGGCTGAGATACGCTCGCCATCGCGGATTGTAATTACTTTGAATTCTAATCACCTTGAGCCCCTCATGTTCAAATTCTCGAACGTCTTTAGTGGTTCGGCATGTAGTAATAACAAAGACTTCATGACCAGCGTCTTTGACAGCCGATGCCATTTTAAAAGTTGAGATCCCTGCCCCACCCAAAGCTTGCGGTGGAAAGTCATCAGCTAAGTAAACAATTCTCATTTCACCTTATATATGCTCACATCGCCAAAGTCAGCAACCCTTTCCAAGAATTCATATTGAAGCTTCCAATCTGTATCAACTTTTTCATCCCAAACGACATATTCGATTTCATATTTCTTGAATGTTTGCTTGAGCCAGGTTGCTGTTGGAATTGA
>DATGWK010000042.1:0-4817 GCA_035299525.1 Candidatus Nanoarchaeia archaeon | reverse complement strand
ATTGTAGCCCCGAGATCAGCCTTTAGGTTCTCATTATTCACCTCAGAATCACTGAGGTTGATGTCTTGGAGCACTGTATCAAGCTCGGAAACAATATCAGAGCTAGCACCAAGTCTAAATTCAATAATTTGAGTTATGTAGTTAGCTTCACGGAACAAACGGAATGCTTCGTTATACTCTTTAGCATCCATTTTTTCTTGTCCCTGTTTGAACAAATCATCGGCCTGAACAATGAGGTCTTCAATGGTTGGAACAACGGGTTCCGGTGCGGCCACCTTTGCCTGTACTGCAGATTTTGCTGAAATGGTTGGTTCATCTGCAACAGTTGTAGCAAACGTGCTCATTTCAAGTGAAAGTGTACTTACATCTTGGCCGCCATCACTATTCTGTGGATTTGTCGCTGCTTTATCTGCAATGGCCAATCTCTGCTTAATTTCATCAAGAGACTTCTTGGTAATCTCAGACTTTGCCCTTGCAATCTCAAGAGTACTTTCATCATTTATTTGTTTTACAAAAATTTCCTCTTCAATTGTTTCCCGAGTTTTTACTGCTTCTTCTTTTGAATCATCGATAATGTCTCGCACAAAAGCCACCTGTGAGGCTTGTGACTGATCATCCTCGAGGGTTGAGATCTCATTCTGACTATTAGCGAGAGCCAATTCGAGTGAGTTGCTGATTTCAAGAACATGTTTTAGGTCACCCTTCTCTTTATACGTAGAGATTTCTTTTTTTACTGTAGCAATATGATCATCGAGTCGTGCCGCAACTGCAACCTTCACCTCATCAGAGAGTTTGTTTTGGGCAGCAAGTTTTTTAACTTCGCCAACACGAGCCTGAGCACGCTTTATTTCATACACAGGTCTTGATGATGACGGCAAAAACTGTGCTTTTACCTCTTCAAGAACATTTACCTTGATTGGATATAGTAAATCTCCTGGCAATGTATTCTGTGATGCAAATGATGTACCTGTTCCAAACACAACCAGCACGACAAGAGCTGTCGCAATATAAAAATTATGTGAACGTTGAGAAAATGCAAAAAACCAATCTTGTGCAAAGAATGGTGATTTAACAGGCGCTGGCAAAACTGATTGCACTTGCGCTGACTTTTTAATCGGATTCCGTGCAACAAATGCATCAACCGATTGAAAAAGTGAGTTACGCTCTTGCGATGTGAGCGTAATCTCTTTCGCCTTGTTAATTACTGTATAAAAAATGTCTTGTTTATTGTTCTCCATGTTGTTCTCTCAAGATCATGCGGAGTTTTTGTAGACCGCGATGAATTCGTACGGATATATTGTTCTCGGTTTCAGAAGTAATCTGGGCAATTTCCTTGACCGAAAGCCCTTCAACATATTGAAGATATATAGCATCTCGATACTTTTCAGGAATTGAACCCAAAAGAGCCAATGCCTTCTCTCCATCCAGCCTGTCCATAAGTGGCTGGTGTGGATCGATACCAACATCAAAACCCTGCTCCATCATATTATCGAGTGATGTTGCTTGCTTTTTGCGATAGTGGTCGATAATCAGGTTTCTCGCTGTTGTATAGAGAAAGGCCCTTAAATTTTCGATTTTTTCGCCCTTAGCCGCATATTGCCACACTTTTGTAAAAGTATCCTGGGCAATATCCTTGGCTAACTCTCGATCTGAGACGCGAAGTAAACAATAGCGGAAGATAGCATCCGCGTTTTGTTTATACACATCCAGAAATTGTTTTTCAAAATCAACTTCCATGGGTAATGACGGTGCCTAACCGCTAGTATTACAAGTCTACAATACTTTTAAAACAAGTCTATTCCAGGCGACATTCCTTTCAATAATCAAGCTTTTGCCTATAATTAAACCCATCACTAATCAATTAATTTAATATGGACAAAACAAGAATTCACATCATTATTATCGTCGTGCTTGCCGCTGGTTGGGCTATCAGTCTTGGTTACTACGTCCAAGCAAAACAAGAAGTTCAAGATATCAGATCTGGATCCCAAGAAATCACAAGCCAGGAACGAGCTCTTTCAGTTTGTGATGACACATCTACAGCTGAGAAACAACAGGCATGCGTCGATCAGCTCGTTCGATTCTCAGGATTGCTCAGGAAGTACGAAGAAAAGTTAAAGCAAATCAACATTCAAGGTTAGTAAAAAATCCTCCACAAACAGTGGAGGATTTTTTAAACCAAGTATAGCGTTACTTATGCTGTTGGGGTGACAGGGCCGGGATTTGAAGGAGCGGTCATTGGTGAAGAGCCCATCCCCTCTTTTGGATTCGGACCAAATCGATTTGCTCCTGGCGTACTATCCTGTACTGCAAACACAATGAGAATAATGGTACCGATAAGTGGAATAAGACCAATCAAAAGCCACCAACCGCTGCGATCTGTATCATGAAGGCGTCGAACGCTTACAGCAAGACAAGGAACAAGTACAGCTAAGTTGTAGATTGTTGAAAGAAAGTGAAGTCGAAGTGAACTTGCAATGATACCTACAACAAGAGCAACAATGAAGTTAAAAAGAACGAAATACCAATACTCTCTTCGTCGAGAACGTCCACTGAAGACTGCGTACTTCTTCCAAACGTCGAGGTAATAATTAAATGCCTGCATATTTTTAATCTAATTTGTAATCAAATAATTATAGAGGAAGCTACGTTTTGCTCAACGGATAAAAAATACCTAAACAACCCGACTAATCATCTTATCTCTACATGTTTCACTGCAAAATACACCATTTTGACTACAGGATTCACAACACACAAAGTGACCATGGCATTCAGGATAATCGCAGTTTACACAACGTTCTGACGTAATTCCACACGTAGCGCACCTTCCCACGACAACATGCTTGTCCGGAGAAGCATATTTAGTAGCCACTCGTCCATCGAACACGTACAAAGAGCCTTTAAATTTTTTATCAGGGAACTTTTCAAGATATCGAACAATACCACCATGTAACTGATACACGTTTTTAAAACCTTTTTTGATGAGATGCGAACTCGCCTTTTCACAACGGACCCCGCCTGTACAAACGTTGACCACAACCTTATCTTTTAGATCTATAAGTTTATCGGTTGCACTTGGTACATCACGGAAATTTTTAATTGGTAAACGGACTGAATTTTCGAAATGTCCAATCTCATGCTCGTAGTCATTTCGCATATCGATTACAGTAAATTCTTTGCCCTCGTCATACCACGCTTGAAGTTCCTCCGGAGAAAGATACGTTCCTTTCTTAAACTCGCCTGTTTCAGTACCAGTTCCAAGAGAGACAATCTCTGGACGGTTCTTTACTGACAAGCGTGGAAATGACTTCCCATTGCTTTCGCTTTCTTTAAAATCAATATCGGCAAAGCGAACATCCCGTCTCATCTCTTCGAGATACTTTTGAATAGAACCTTTGGTGCCCTCAACTGTGCCGTTGATTCCCTCCCGAGACACGATAATTCGGCCCTTGAGATCAAGCTTGGCACAAAGATCAATTTGATCGGCCTTAAGCCGTTCTGGATCAGTAATTGGTATGTATTTGTAATACAGAAGAATCGAATACATGTGCAGGCAATACTATCAAACTTATTGATTCGATAACAAGAAACTCTTTTTTGTTCGAATTGAATCTTCGATAGCAGTAATAGTGCTTTCTTCATTTGCTTCAACAGTAGTAAGCAACTGAACGACACGAGTAGGGGCTGCATCGTTTGCGATCTTTACTTCATCCCGGTCAATAAAGATCGGAATGAGCTCAAACTCAGTCTTATCTTCAAGAAATGAAACACGGACAGCAAGCCCATGCGTTGTTTCAAAAGAAAAGTTTTGATCAAAAATAAAATTGCCCAAAGAATAGAAAATTGCCTTACCTTTATAAATCTCAATCGGCTGAACCACATGCGGATGCGCACCAATAACAAGATCTGCACCAGCATCAATAAATTCATGCGCAAGTTTTTTCTGCCTATCATTTTCTTGGACCTTGTACTCTTCACCCCAGTGAGCAAATACAATCTTATACGAACAATCTGTTGTATCTGTAATCCTTGCAACTGTTCCCGTTTGATCTGAACTAAACAAGTCATGATAGCCAAAGAAACAAAAATCTTTATCCTTTAGCCTGAGTAACGCCAGTGTCGACTTGTCGTTCCGCGGTGAACCAAACGGTAAAATACCAACCTTGGTTAAATGCTCAAATGTTTGAGCATATCCCTCGCTCCCATAATCAAACGCGTGGTTATTTGCAAGCGAAACGAGTGCAACGTTGTGTGACCTGAGCAACCTTGCATATGAGGGGTCAAATGTGAACTGAAGAAGTGATGTGTCTTTTTGAGACTTGGATTCAAAATTTGTAATTGAACCTTCGAGATTGCCAATTACCACATCAGAGCTTGCGAGCAAATCTTTTACACCCTGAAACAAGGTTTCGACTCCGTACTTCTTTGCATGGAGTGCCACACCACGATCGAGCATAATGTCTCCAACAAAAAGAATCTCTGGTATAGCGTCTTGCTTTGAAACGGAAGCAACAGAAGCGTCTTGTACATATACTTGCTCATCTTTTCCAAAATAGAAGACTGCTCCAGCGATGAGTAATAGTGCGACACAAGCAAGAGCGATCATCGAGACAGAACGATTCATGTATGTATTGTACATCCTTCGCCACAATTGCAATTCACATATTTGACTTATATGAAAATCTGATGTAATATTTAACCGGGTTCCGGTCACTCATAGCACTTTTACAGGAGATTCGAATGAAGTGGTTTCTTGCCCTCGCCTTGGCAATGCTCGTTGCATCCAAGGCTTTCGCTGATATCTCGTACAACATCGT
>DATGWK010000041.1:0-7261 GCA_035299525.1 Candidatus Nanoarchaeia archaeon | reverse complement strand
AACAACAATTAATACATCTGGTATGACGCAGACCCAACTTAAAGAATTGTTGGGGGCACTTCAGATTAGACTCAATGCATTGATTGCCGCGCGATCAGGTACGTCATCAGGTGGCACTTCCGCACCTCGATTAACAACAAGCAGCAGCTCTGCTGTTGGACAACGATCACTTCGCATTGGAGATTCTGGTGCGGATGTTACAAAATTACAACAATATCTCATCACAAAGGGATACCTCGTGGTTCCAGCATCAACCACCCTTGGTAAATTCGGTCGCCTCACTCAGGCCGCCTTGATTCAATTCCAACTAGATAAAAACATTTCCCCCGCTTCTGGTATCTATGGCCCAATTACCCGAGCATACATTACAGCACATCCGTAAACAAAAAAGCCCCGGATCCGGGGCTTTTTATTTTCGGTCTGACGTACTTAATCAGAACTTGTATGAGAACCTACCCAGAGCCACACCAGAATTGCTGGCACCCAGAACGGAAAGATTCCATAGAGCGTTTCAGCAAATGATCGTGAATATGTATCTACAATAAGGTAAATGTGTGCCAAAAATATAAGGAGTACGACTGTGAGCGCCATACCCTGCCAAGTTACTGGATGATACATCCAACCCGCCTTTTTGAACCAGTGTTTTTTTATCGCCATGAGCCAAGAATTAAGCCAAATGCTACAAACAATGCAAGTTGGTAGCCGGCACCAATAAAGAACAGCGTCCACTTATTCTTTGAAGACTTATCGTTCCAAAGAATTGAACCCGCAATTGTCGGAATAATGAAACCTGCCCAGATCCAGAGCGCATTCGTAAGACCACTCGCATCCTTCCAACCTGCAATATAGTGTGCGAGAACATATACTTGAAAAAGCACGAGAACAAACTGAATAACATAGTACTTCCACATTCCCTGCATCATTTTTTTTCGCTCTTCTGGATCCGTTGGTTCAACCATGCCCATTGCTTGCATATATTTCTTACCAAACAGCGGTCCATGCCACACGGAACCAATTGCCATTGCTACTACGGCACACACAAGTACCGCCCAAAAATTAATTTCTAACATTTGCGTTTATTTATTAATCAATACGTATATTATATATCCTCCCCTGGGGTATTTTGCAGAGGATTGTGTTTAGCCACGATTACGCTACCATAGTGGGCGGAACAATCGACCAAAGAAAGGAGGGTTTGGTGACACTTAATCGTTTTACAACAAACCGGATATATCAGAGACCCCGAGAGGTAGTAATCCGACTCCAGGTCAATACCCACGCGAATGAGAGCGAGTTTGCAATCATATGTGTACCAGATACAGGAGCCCTACATCCACCTATCTGTGGTAGCACAGCCGGAACCAATCGCGACACACTGCTGGAAAAACTACGTGAGAAGCTCCTAGAGATTCTCAGGGTGGGCCGGCAGGATGTCATTTCTTCGCCGGATCCCAATACACCTGGAGGAGCATTCAAACCGACCGTATTTGGCGTTCAGCCGGGTCCCGAGCAACTTACCGAACTTCTTGTGGAGTATGCCCTTGTTCGGCTCGAAACCAAAGATGAGGTCGCCCTTAAAGACCTCATTTCGCCACCCTAGACCAGCAATTCGGTGCTGGTCTTTTCTTTTATTCCATACTATTTGACTTTTGTTATATAAATGCCATCATTTCGCCAGTTCTTTCACAGAGACAGGGATCGGGCCCGCTTGTTGCGGGTTTCGATTTAGTCTGAGGAGGTGCGGTATGAGTTATTTCGCATGGGCAAGCGCCATACTGGCGCTTGCTCTATATGTTCCGCTCTGCCTTCAGATTGTAAAAGGGACAGTGAAGCAAAACTTCACAACCTGGCTACTTTGGGCAACATTGGATGGGATTGCAGCTGGTACACTCATTGTACAGCAAGGTAGTTACGCCCTACCGACGGCATACACAATTGGTAGTCTGGTAACCACACTTTGCATTGTTCGATCCAAAAACTTCAAGTGGACATGGTTCGAAAGCTTCGTGACGGTACTTGTAATTGCCTGTGTCATTATTTGGTTCTCTTCTGGACCCAAAATGGCAACAATCGTAAGTTCCGTTGCACTGGCAGTTGCGGGTATTCCTCAGCTGGTTGAGAGTGCTCGCAATCCATGGGCAACACCGATCCTGATCTACTTCGGCTACTTTGTTGCAAACGTGCTAGCTCTTGCGGGCGCAAAAAATTGGGAAATCCCGGAACGATTTTATCCATCATGTGCAGCACTTTTCTGTATCGGAATCGTAATTCTGGCGGCCACAAGAAGGAGATACGTAGCACGATCGAATCTGACAACCTGAAAAAGAAACCGACCGAAGACTCCGGCATTTGTTGGAGTCTTTTCTTTTATTTCTTTTCCGAGCAGTTAATCATCCACTGCACACCATATTTATCTTTAAGTGAGCCAAAATAATCACCCCAAAACATTTCCTGCATTTTCATTTCAATAGTTCCACCGTCCGAAAGCGCAGCGAACAATCGATCAGCTTCTACCCGAGTATCTGGTTCAAGGTTGATGTACACATTGTTACCAATGTTCACCTTGAACCCCATAGATTCCGGCGCGTCAGTGCCCATAAGCATGTGTCCACCAGTGATTGGCAACGTAACGTGCATGACTAAATTCTTGTCTTCCTCCTTCATTGGTGGCTGGCTTGGATCCTGCGGAATCTGGGCAAATCGATTGATCCCCCCAACAAATTCGGTCTGAAACACTTCTTTATAGAAATTAAATGCTTGTTCTGTTTCTCGAGCAAAATTTAGGTAAGTACTTGTACGTGCCATAGTAAATTTTTAGATAATAATGTCTCATTTTACCACTGCGGAAGTGAGAGGATTCGAACCCCTGATGCCCTTTCGAGCATGTCGCTTTTCGAAAGCGATGCATTCGACCACTCTGCCACACTTCCATAAACCCAGAATCAAAATATACACCAGTTTTTACAGATTTATCAAAAAATGTTAGACTTTAGCCCGTTTTATAGCCTATCAACATGTGGTTAGGGCTTAAAACAAAGTATATTGGCCCTATCGTCTAACGGTTAGGACAGTGCCCTTTCAAGGCGCAAACCGGGGTTCGATTCCCCGTAGGGTCACACATAATGAAGAAGTTCGTAAAATGGGCAGCGGTTATCATCGGATTCCCCATCCTCATGTTTTTCATCTCTTGGGGAATGCTTCTCGTAACAACAAAACCATCAAATGATCGAGACTGGTCGAATGATTTGGCCGTTCTTCCATACGCAGATTTCAACGGCAACCTGGTTACCATTCACAATGTTCGAAATTTCAAATACAAAGATGTTCTAGACTTTACGCCTGGCTATTACGATAAGACGTTTGATCTCAATACGATCAAATCTGTAGACTTTATTGTTGAACCCTTCTCTACGCTTGCCGCACACACCTTTCTCGCTTTTGGATTTGAGGACGGATCATATATTGATATCTCAGTTGAAATTCGACGAGAAAAAGGAGAATTCTTTGATGGACTAAAGGGTCTTTTCCGGAATTATGAAATTACGTATGTAGTTTCAGATGAACACGACGTACTCAAACTTCGAACTAATTATCGAAAAGATGACGTCTATCTGTATCCTATTCCAACCTCAGAGGAAAAGGTTCGGGCGCTCTTTGTAGACATGCTCACTCGAGTAAATAAACTCAGAACAACTCCAGAGTTCTATAATTCACTTACCAATAACTGCACCACCAACATCGTGAAGCACGTAAATACGATTAATCCGAAGCGAATTCCATGGAGTTATAAATACGTCTTCCCGAGCTACTCGGATGAATTAGCACTAGAGATTGGTCTCATTAAAGGAGAAGGAACCATTGATCAAATTCGTGCCCAATACCTCATTACACCCCTTGCCCAAAAGTATGGTGACAGTTCTGATTTTTCAGCTAAAATAAGAGGAAAATAATTCAAACATATGGTCAAAGAAGAGCTCAAAAATTTCATTACCTTTATTAGAACTCAGGGTGTTGCTGGTCTCGCAGTTGGTTTTATCCTTGGTAAGGCAATTTCTGACCTTGTGGGCTCATTGGTAAACGACATCATTAATCCAATTCTTGGACTTGGCCTCAATCGACTCGGTGATCTCAGCCTCCTTTCATTCAAAATCGGCGCAGCAACTGTTTCATATGGTAAGTTCATCAGCCTTTTAATTAACTTCATAATCGTTGCAGCTGTCGTCTATTTTGGCATCACAAAACTCCTCGGCAAACTCGACAAACCAAAGCAGTAGGAGGGGTTGACTTTTACCATTTTTGGGACTATACTGTACCCAGATAGTTCTTCGGAAAGGCTGGAGGGGGTCGAAGAAATCAGTAGTTTCCAGGTTCCCGACCAGTTGTCCTCAACTGTTCACCTTCCACAACCGCTACCGCTTCCTTCATCCCCTCCTCTCCCTTTCCCTGTTCGCTTCATCACACACATCCCCACGGGGTGTGTTTTCTTTTCTAGAAAGTGTCGATCATTACTAACACGACTTCATCTCCGTTGGGATAGGGTGGCTAATCCATCCCACTCCAACAAGCCACGCTTGACCGTATGTCGGGCGTGGCTTTTCTTTTATTATGGTTTTGGTAGACTTGTATCAGTATTGTTCCAATACCGCTCTGAGAACCGCAAGGTTCTCCCACCCCCTGGCGGCGCCCCACCCACCGGGCGCCGCTTTTTTCTTTTCAAAAGCGCGTGTGATATACTGTGCTCACTAATCCCCGCCGGAGTTTACACTCGTGTAGGCGAGTGCGAGGACAAGTTTTTAAAACATATGAAAAAAGTACAAATTTTCTCAACACCAGTTTGCAAGTACTGCAAATTAGCAAAAGACTATTTTGCTGCTAACAATGTCCCCTACGAAGAATTTAATGTCGCTGCAGACGCAGCGAGGCGCCAGGAAATGATCGACAAAAGCGGTCAGCTCGGTGTGCCAGTTATCATTATCGGTGATACAGACCTCGTAGTTGGTTTTAACAAGCCAGTTATCGCAAACCTCCTCGGTTTACCGGCATAAATAGCCTTCATAGTTCAATGGATAGAACAACCCCGTCCTAAGGGGTAAATGTAAGTTCGATTCTTACTGAGGGCACCCAGGGTGGCAAAATAGGCCTTATTTTGCTAGAATTCCCCAATGGATTTCCACGATAAGGAGTTTTTTGACAGATTAATGGCCCTTACAGAAGAGAATAACCGGATGCTCAAACGTATCCGTCGGGCAGCCTTCTGGAATGGTCTTATACGCATAGTATATTGGCTCATCATTCTTGGAATCTCCATTGGTGCGTACTATTACGTCCAACCATATTTGGAACAGCTCATTACAACGTATAAAGCGGTTCAAACAGGTACTGCCCAGATCCAAGGTTTCGTAAATCCGTTCAGTCGTTAAACATTCAACATCGCCAAGACAGCTGTTTTGGTAGACGAATTAAAGCATTGCCGAGATAGCTCAGTTGGTAGAGCATTTCCCTGAAGAGGAAGGGGTCGCCGGTTCGAGCCCGGCTCTCGGCACAGTATAATAAACGAGTACTAGCTAATTGAAAGTCATGAGTGGATCAATCCAAGATGTTGAGAAAGAAATCGAGAGAGAACAACGTGAAAAAGTAGAGTTAAAACGAGATGAGACTGAAGCCAAGCGAGAATTAGATAAGGCAACTCGAGAAAGAGACGAAGCGGCAAAACATCTTGAAGCCGTTCAACTTGATCTCCGAAGACTTGAAGGAGAACTTCGCAGAAAAGAACAAGAGCTGAGAGACCTTACAATGAGGCTCGCAAAAGATCGAAACAAACATATGTAAAACACAAAACCGCCCCCAAGTATTCCGAAGGGCGGTTTTGTTGTTAGTTGTTTCTCACTCGGAGCTTCGACTGTCGATGCTTGTCGAGCTTTGGTAAACGAATGATGAGTAGGCCGTGTTTTTCTACTGCTTCCGACTCTTCGATTTCTACCTCTTGTGGAAGCGTGATCGTTCGAGAGAAACTACCCCAGTAGAGTTCTTTGTGGAAGTAATTGTCGTTTGTGATACTGCGTTCGACTTCCCTTTTACCCTTAATGGTTACAACATCGCGAGTAATGGTAATATCGAGATCTTCGGGACGCACACCAGGAACCATAGTTTTGATGACAATATCGGTAGGAGTTTGGTACACATCAACCATAAGTTCACCATCACTTACATCAATTGCTTCTGAATACTCGTCATCACCAGAAACAGTGACCTTTCTCGAAGTCTCCTCTTCTTCTGTGTCATCTTGGACTCGCATCGCGCCAGTCAAACGTTCGAAAAATGATCTTCGTTCTTTCATATAGTGTTTATTTGGTTTAATCGCTTTATCTTTTCAAAAAACAGTAGTAAACCGATTACCGAAAGCCACAGCACAAGGAAAGTCGCGAGAATATTGCTACTACTTTCACTTATTATAGATAAGTTGAAAAGAGTGTGCAATAACGTTGCGATGAAAATACCCACAATAAGCATAAAAGTTCTCTCTTGTTTCGTTTTGTAGAATGACAATGCCATACAAAGACCCACAACCGCTGATGCCATGGTGTGGAGAAGGCTCGCGCCAATAAAACGAAGATTACCCGTTGCCACTGTTTCCAAAATATTACCTGTTTGAATCAATGTGCCGAACATGAAAAGTGCATTTTCAAGCGCAGTAAATCCAAGTGCGGCTGTAACCATAAAAATAACCGCATCAATTGGCTCATCAAACGCCTTGCTTCGAAATGCGATTATATATGCGGCCAAAAACTTCATCACCTCTTCGATAAGCGCAAGAATAAAAACAAAAAATGTTGTGCTTGGATCAAAAAGATTAAACGCAAGCTTCTGAATTGGTAACGTAAGAACTACTGAAAAAACTCCGGCAATAAATGTTACAACAATCAGACTACGGGGTTCTGGGTGGGCGCTGTCTTCTTTGAGCCAAAACCAAAGCCACAAAATGGCAGGCAAAAGCCCGCCAAGAAAGACATGCAAAAGAACATCCAAAGACATGGACAGATTATACCATTGCGATTCCCAACTAGTTTTCCACTACATCACTGGCCACTTCTCAACTATCAACAATTGCTTCTTTGGTAGATCAATAAAGGTCCAAAGTTCTTCTGTAACGAATGGCATAAATGGATGGAGAAGCTTAATAGAGTTCACCAAGAGAATAAAAAGGAGTCTTTGGCGTGACTGTCGCGCCTTCTCATCAGTACCGTTCAAAATCGGCTTTGAT
>DATGWK010000040.1:0-6821 GCA_035299525.1 Candidatus Nanoarchaeia archaeon | reverse complement strand
CAGAAGGCATTTGGTTACTTCACTACAGTGGGACGACTCGCAGCTTCGCATTTTGCCGTTACATGACTGCTGAAGCTGCACAGGTGGCCGTCACAAAGCTGAACAACTATCAAATCCGGACCACGGTTCAACTCGGCGTTGTTCCATCCATGGACAATCGCCGCTTGTACGTCTGTGGTTTACCGACAAACCGAACCTGTGACGAGGTTACGGCCGAGCTAACCAAGGTAAGGGCCTAACCAATTTTGCCCCAAGAATTTTAGAAAAGCCCACTTCAAGCAAAAATCTACACATGACTCTCCCAAAAACACCACACTGGTCTCGACCAAAACAACTGTGTTCTCTGGCTGGTCTTGACATGCTGCAGAACGAAAACATGGAAAAATGATCAGGTGCTGGTCCGGAACAGGAAGACAATTGTTTGTGAAACTCTCATTCTCAAACGTTCCAGAATAATGATGTTGTTTAGTTAAACGTGAACACAATTTCAAAAGCATCGACTGACATTAGCTATCGGAAACAGCTGTTCCAGAAACATAATACAAAACTCGCTCTTGTTGCGTGAAGGGCAAAGAAAAGCCAGCCTAACGGCAAATTCTCTATTCGGCTCAATACAACTATTCACGGCGGCAACAAAAAGCACAAACTCGGATAACCTTTGAACACATTGCCTATGATTTATATGTTACAGAATAGAACTCGCTAACAACGACACGCTAGAGATCCGGTGCCAACAGAGCTTCTCCCGAATGCCAGTGACCGAGAAACTGGTGTTAGCTTTGCTATGCGATAACCCATATTGAGTGACACTACTGGAAACAGCAAGAAGATCGGCGAACTGTTTGGGAACATCTACAACCTAACTATAGAGTTCAAACTCCAATGCCTTATCCTAGCTGGCATAACGAACCAAACAACGTCACACTTTTCAGTCTCGCCTTTGTAATGCTCTGTAACAACCAGTACGTACTCCGCACACCTGCTGAGCAATACTCTAACGAACTACATATAAACCTTGCTTGTCCTTCACAGCTAACCCACGCGATCAGCAATGTGACGACCTGTCCGCACGCCACCGACAAGGCCAAGAATCGTGGGTTCGCCTTCATCGAATATTACACTCACAAGGATGCCGCCAAAGCTAGACGCGCCATGAATCGTGTAGGAATGCCGCAAATATTTGGCTGCAACCTGAACGTCGACTGGGCTGAGATTGAGGTCGACATTGACCCAGAAGTCATGAAATCAGTGAGTATTACCTCAATCGGTTCTACAGTATCGGAACGTCACAGGCGAAGTTATTGCTACTCCAATATTGGAACCGGTTAGACAAATTGAACTTGAGGGATACCTTTCATCCGCTTTCAACAGAATGCACCGAACTCGATGTGCTATAGTGCGATCTCGTCTACTGACATCTCTCTAAAGTTAATACTGGGCATATGGGGTTTTACTGAAGCTCGGACACGAATAAAAACTGGAGTACGGCCTCCTCTGGTACTATAAACCATGTGCATCAATATGTTCTTCTACTGACTGTATTGTCGAATGTCGACAGGTGAGAGAGCTGTTCGTCACGAACTTCAGTATTGAAAGGACCAAGAAGGATTTTGTAGACGGTTTTACTCAGCTTGCTGAAGGCGTCAGCCCCGAACACGTTCACAGGCAACGTGACCATGCCTTCATTCGGTTTCACCAGCGCGCAGCCGCCGAACAAGTCATGAGGAATGCTACTGATCCAAAGAAGCTGAGTAAGGGTCGTGTTGTCTCTTGCTTCCGATAGCTGCATGATATGCTAGTCAACTACTTCCATCGCTCTTTTCCTACTTTCGCCTCTCCAGGGAATGCGTTTCCAAGAGACGATGACATTGGCGTTGAATGGGCCAAGCCGATACCCGCTGCCAAGCAACTAAGGCACGCCTTGGTTGGGTCCCAAAGAGGCCCGATTGACCCTAGTCCTGGCCCAATCTGCCAACGGCCAGAACTCTTACCCCAACCATCGAGCTTAAGTTCATTCGGGTCAACTGGGTTCCGCCTATACCCAGCCTACACAACCCCAGTGTATTACGCTCCCGACGGTCTGATTGGCACCGCCGGCATGCTGCCAATTGGCCGCATGAACGACATGACACACCCAATTCGATATGTGTCCCCACCTTCCCTCAAAACAGCCTACGGTACATGGGAACGTATCCACAAGGCGTCGAACATCGCTGCTGGCTGCTACGGCTGCACTGGCATTGGGAACCCGTAAGTTTCCTTTTTGACCAGATACTGGTTAGATTGTAATGATACCATACTAAGTCACACAACAAAGTATCCGACTGGCATTAACACCCGACACAACCGCCGCCTGTACGTTGATTATGCATGTTCTTTGTAGTGCCTTCCCCCCTCTCTGATCATACTGCCAATCCAAATAACATGTACGAAACTACAGAGAACAAAAGGGGCCACACGGAATCTAAATCATTTAGGCTGTAATCTCTTCGGTAATGAATGCCAAAGCTCCGCCGCGAGCACGGATAACAATCGGGAAAAGATAACAAAAAAGGGGGCCCAAAACGCGAGATAGATAACCAAGTCGACTTAGGTTGAGATGCTTTCCCAGACTAGTGTGAACGAAACAATTTACTTTGATGTGTCCTCTCCCTATCAGGCTGGCCCAACACCCCCCGAACCACCGTCAGCATGGTCCAAATCGCGACACGCTGTACGGATCTCCAAATGGACAGGCTGCCGTCCTCGGCACCGCGAGAGCTTACTGTGCCGATCCGGGAATACCGACTAGTTGGGGGTATCGCGCTGTTGCCACCAACCCGCATTGCCATCCGCACCAGCTGACCACAATACCAGCCCAAAGAGCGGACTACACACACCCAGCGTGTACGCCTGATCGGAGATCTCGCACAATGTGTGAGCCGAAATACCCTGTGCATTGTGCTCCCACTAGAGCTAGCTCGACAGATTTTTTGCCTAGCCCAACAGAACTTGACAGTATCCGTTGGAAATTGTTCCTAGACGGTTTTGTTTCTACGTATGATCACCGTTAGTTGTTCTTTCGTGTTTGAAGAGTTGTTGGGTTGTTGTACACCAATACACTGAAAGTTCCCAAACGTTTCTTGTCCGTTTAAAATCAATTTAGATCTCGACGGACTACAATGAACGTATTTTTGTAAACGTTGCTGCTTTTAGATTTCCAGGAAATCAATTGCATAACGTGATTGTGTTTCGGGTTCCTAAACTCCTACTCCGAAGTGTCCTATCGCAAGAGGAAACTAGAAAAGGAAAATGGCCGAGCTGTTCTTCGTCAAGAAGGTGTCCAGGACAGAATACTCTGAGTAAGGGTAGTCCGTTCTCCCTTTTTTTTTTTCTATGACAGTGAACCTATCAAATTGTTCGTTGCCTTTCTAGGAGGATCGAGTATCTCAACGAGCATCTTGGCCACCGCTGGTTGATTCCGATGGAGGCCAAAGACCTACATCGCAAATTAGCTACGTTCGTCCACGGGGTTGATCTGCTGAACATGCGAAAGAAATGGCTTCGTAAGGAAATGGCTGACGGATGGCTTTTCCCCGGCGATGCCGGATTTGATCCCAGCAGCCACAACGATCTTTGTTTGCTGCTAAGAGACTTAGAGGAGCTCATGCGTTTGTCGCGCGAGGAAGGGGTGACTGCTGAGGACTACAGCCTGTGAGTGTCTTTGTCTCGTGCTGATTGTTACCTTTTGCCAGTTGTTTCTTCACCAACGTTTGGTGTATATAGAAAATGGAATAGAACGAACAATCCTTGGCCTTCCTTAACTAACGAAGGTAACGTTAAAAACAAAAGATATCGCAAACAATTTCTGGAAATAAGGGTATCGCTATCACTGGGCAGGAATACATTCTAATAATCTAGTCAAAAGAGAAGTTCAGCCCTAATTGTCACGACAAAATACGCTTTTAAAATGTGGATCCAGCTTCTTCTGAGCCATACTGTAGGTGTTCACAAATAGCAACGCATCGCATTTTCCAATACGTTCGCCGTCATACCTCTTGCAGTATCGAAGACAAGCTCAGAGGCCAGCTTGGCCACAAGTGGTACTTTCCCTGGGACGTAGCCTACTACACGAAGGAAGATGGCGAAAGATGGGAAGTAAATGAGTTGCGCGCTCGCCTCGACGGTTATTTGGACTCCTTGGACGAGACGACAAAGCTAGAGGCATCTCTCAGAAAGGAGCTTGGCCAAGGTTGGATCTTCCCTGGCGACGCCCAAAATGAAACGAATTCTACCGATGATCCGAAAGACATTCGTGTGCTTCTGAAAGAGCTCGGCGACTTTTTGTGGTTGGCCCCGGATGCAGATGAATGAGCCTGGAGATCATCCCCAACTCTCTTTGAATCGGGCTATTTGACGGTTTGGTGGTTTGTTCATTAAATAAATTTTTGGGCTAATATTAAAATACTGCGAAAGCCAAGCGAAAGTCGACCTAGAAGCACTGAAACAGCTGCTTTTATTGGTTAACTGGAATGTAGTTTCTGTCTCCTGATCGGGCAAATCGTGGATCCCATAATGATCGGCACCCAAACAAGATATTCCACGGTTTGGTTTTTCATATTGCCGAATTTGATGCAGAATTTGTCCGAACGATTGTACCTACTGGGTACCAAGAATACAACGTCGCCCAAGAGAAATTGATATCCTGCGTTTCACTTGTTAGCTGGTGGTGGTCTGGTTGAACACAAAGGGCGAGATTCACGCCAATAAATAGGACTAAATCTAACGGGTAACCAGACTCGTCAACGCGTAAAATCTTTAACCACACCAAGGCCTATACACGGCAACCGAGTCGGGCACATTCACTGTTCACATTGACGTGATAACCAAGAGATGACGACTACCAAAAATCGCTCTCCAATTCCAACGAGCACCGCAACAAACACCTTCATCAGTTTTTCTAGTTTATAGGATAAGCACGGAGGTATCAGTCATGACGACGTCGGTGATGCATAGAGACGGGAACCTGAAACCTTCATCGGCTTTTACTCTTCGATACCAACAGTGACGGTTACCGCTTCCATAGTGTCTTAAATAACCTGCGGGAACGACGCGCAAGTCACTATCCATGCCGTTGAACGCGAGTGAGGACAGGCCGAGAATCGAAGAGACGACCGTGAGTAATACCAAATGGCAGACATTAGGCGAATCCTCAAGTCCACCTTTATTCTATGCTTCTCGAACGTGCGATGATAGGATGATAATTAGGAAGAACCGATTAGACGTAATGGCAATACCATCAGGGAGGATAAACAACAGAGCATCAAGATCACGATTGCAACGACAGTCTCGATAAAGGTATCGATTAACGAATACTGACTAAAAGACGTGTCACGGCAAATCGGCACGCAGCAGACCATCAAACTTTGAAGCATCACCTCCACCATCAACGACCTGCAATGGGTTTGATGACCTCACAATGAGCAAAGTCAAATCGGAGGATATCGCGGTCGCGTAAAAGCTGTTGCAAAACTAAAGTGATCCCCGGCGTAAAGAATCCAATTCGAACCCGATCAGCTGGAACAAACCCAATAACTAAAAGGCACGTATGCAACTAATGGGATATCGTTGGTAATTGCAAAGTAGTTAGGTCGACGATCTATACGCTCTGCCTATCCACGATAACTGAGAACCCCAGCAGTGACGCGCTATACTGACGAAAAAATGGCTTCGCACTAGAAGACTTCCCCGCAGAGTAAATCAAACCAACGGCTGCGAGACTACCACTCTGGATAAGCTCTTTATGGTTTTGGTTGTTCTATCTTTTTCAAGAGATAAATGATCAACATCGACGCTGAAACTTGACAGGAAACACCAGACAACTCTATGAACAGATGCAAATATAGACAAATGTAACACTCAGTCCCGAAGGTCGAGGCCGCGAAGGCCGAGACCTGAGGGAAGATAGCCACAACTGAAAGCAAAAGTGGGGCCCATCAGTAGACTCCACCGATCGAAACCGCGATCAACTGAAAAGGGCGGAAACCTAGCAAAATCAGCTGGCATATTTCAGTACCACACGCTATTGAGAAGTAGCAGAAATGGTTCAAGTAATGCAAACCCATGATAGAGACTCCCACTTCTGAAAACCTCGGCAGTCTTATTACTGTTCTTGTTTTGTTTTCTCCCAGAGTTACGTGATCCAACTTGCCGCTGAACATTGACAGGAAACAGCACCCACCAACTCGTTGAACAGTTGAAATTAAAAACGAACGTAATAACGCTCGGTCCCGAGGGTCGAGGCCGAAGGCCGAGACCTGAGGGAAGGTCGCAACCATTGCTGAAAGCTAAAGTGACACCAGGTACGACAACTTACAAATTTACGTCCCGATTACCTTTCTTAATATTGCTTATTACTTTTGAAGATACTATTGGCTCGAATCGAGACTGAACCTTGACTGTAAACATCCAGGAATGTAGAGAAAAATGAAAAAAAAAAGGCGGACAAGCAATGACGACAATTCTGGAAAGACAGAGGCGTCGAACTTTGAAAGCTACAATGGGGCCCAGTAGGCTCAACAGATCGACCCCCAAAATCAACTGCATATGCCCCAAAACCGAACAAGATCAGCTGGCTTATATATTATACCAGTGCCGCGTGCTATTTATAACGAGGAGAGTTGGGCTCCGTGCCAATAGCAGAGATGGATCCAGTAACGCAAACCAATGACTGAAACTCGCACGGTGGAGAACCTCTGCAATCCTACTTTGTTATGTTATGCCTAGAGATAGGTGATCAGAATCGATGCTGGCAAAATTGACAGCAGGAAACTCTAACGAAC
>DATGWK010000039.1:0-3027 GCA_035299525.1 Candidatus Nanoarchaeia archaeon | reverse complement strand
TCAAACTGATCCCTGTTACATTTACAGCTGCTGGTATTGCCGGATTCATTCTCTCAATTGGTATGGCTGTTGATGCAAACATTCTGATCTTCGAAAGAATGAAGGAAGAATTGATTGCTGGCCGTAAGCTGCCCGATGCTATCAAGGAGGGTTTCCACCGAGCGTGGCTTTCAATTCGAGACTCAAACATTTCAAGTATTATTACTGCAGCGGTTTTGTTCTGGATTGGCACATCAGCAGTAAAGGGTTTCGCGCTGACCTTCGGTATCGGCGTTCTCGTTTCTATGTTCACGGCGATCACCGTATCTCGAAACTTCTTGTATGCCATTTCGTTTATCCACGAATCAAACATTAGTCATTTCTTGTTTGGAACTGGTTTCAAGAATGCACGACAGTCCCTTCCTGATTCTGTAAACTCAAATAAATAATATGTCTATTGTAAAAAACAGAAATATCTTCTTTGGAATCGCGATCGCACTTGTCATTTTTTCTATTGGTGCAATGGCCATCCGAGGTCTTCATTTCGGCATCGACTTTACTGGTGGTTCTGTTCTCCAGGTCTCATACACCGGTGATCGACCTCAGATTGAAGAAGTGAAAAATAAAATCGACACACTTTCAATTGGTGAGTATTCACTTCGACCAACAGGTGATAAGAGTTTTGTATTAAGAACAAAAGAACTCAATAATGATGAAAAGATTAAGGCCATTCAGGCGCTCAGTCTTGATCCAAAGAACCCTGCAAAAGAAGATCGATTCAACACAACCGGTCCTGTTGTTGGGAATGAGCTTAGAAATAAATCGTATGTTGCAATTGTTGTAACAATTCTTGGTATTGTGCTTTTCATCACATTTGCATTCAGAAAGGTTTCTGAACCAGTCTCATCTTGGAAATATGGTATTGCAACAATCATTACGCTTGCGTTTGATATCGTTGTTCCTGCAGGTATATACATTGCGCTTTCATACATTACTGGGGCAGAAATCGATTTGCTATTCCTTACCGCACTTCTCGCAATTCTTGGTTACTCGGTTCACGATACTATCGTTGTATTTGATCGAGTTCGAGAAAATCTCCGAGTCGGTCACCAGACTAAAAAGAAAGAAAACTTTGAGGAGGTTGTAGGTCGTAGTATTACTCAGACGTTCGGCCGTTCAATCAATACTTCTCTCACAATCGTGCTTGTGCTTCTCGCTGTGTATTTCCTCGGTAGTGAATCAACAAAGAACTTCTCATTGCTTATGACGCTTGGTGTTATCTCTGGAACATATTCTTCAATCTTTCTTGCGTCTCCGCTTCTTATCGTATTTGCTCGAAATAATAAATAGCTATTCGAAGTTTTTAAAGCTCTCAAGGATTTTCTGTGATGGTGCGCCAGCGTTCATGTGTAAAACAAATATTTTTTTGTTTTGTATTGTGAGAAATATCTGATCTGTCGGTATTTCGGGGTCTAACCCGACAGTGAATTCAATATTGTTCACCGTAACACTTCCCCGTGTTTGAATGTACGAATTTTCCACTGCGTTTAGGTAATTTTCTACATTGGTAAATTCTGTTTTGGTAGCATAGACGCTCAGTACCCAATTATCTTTGTTATAAAAGATGATGTTATTAGTCCAAGCTTTTGGCCCAATATCATCTGCGAGGGAAATCTGAGTAATTGTTTTCGGGTACTCAATTTCCCAGCCGTTTACTTCGTCTGCAAATTTGTTCCATTCATCAGGAATGTTTGTCGATTGGCGAGTACGGGTGTAGCCAAAAAAACCGAGCCCAACAACAATAGCGATAGCTGTGATGAGTATAATTTTTTTCATATATTTCAATGTTGAAAGGACCCCATTACTGGAATCCCTTCAGGAGGTCACTTGATTTCGTAGACATTGTAGTAGTTGCCGACGGCCCGATTAAAGTCGCTGTAGGTGACAGAGTGAACGTCGACTGTTTCATCACCGTGCCAGTTACAATCGACCCAGTACATCTTTGTACTGGTCTTGCTCTTGAGAATCGCGGTGTGCGGATAGGTTGATCCGTTTCGATTCTTCCAGCGCATTTGGATGATTTGTCCAGGCTGAGCCCATTGGATCGGGAAGGGCTTTTGCATGACTCGAACGTTTGAACTCGAACGCCAGGTGTAGTCGTTCTGGTTGGTCGGAGGGTAGACTTCGCCACGTGATGCTTCATCGACCACTTCTTGAACCCAGTGTTTGCACTGTAGTCCGGTGTGGTCACCGTTCTGGTCCAAGGCGACACTTAGGATCTCATCATTTCTCTGACCCTGAGTGAGGCCATGCCACCAGGACACCATCGAATGTGAGGCAACTGCGGTGCACACGGTTGCGAGCAGACCGAGTGCGAACAATACGACGCGAGACTTTTTGAACTGCACTTTTTTGCTTCCTTTTGTTGAGTGATTCCATGGATGACAACTACAGTACAATGTTTCTTATAAACACCTCCTTCGAAAGATCGATCTGGAAAAATTCTTGCAAAAGAGGATTCAAGAAGTTTTTAAGTTCGATTCAATATCAACAGATGGGTAATGCAGTCATTGTTTTTAGGTTTATAATTTATGTAGGTTTGTTCAACCACCACCTCTCTCCTTCTAGGGCGGGCCATTGTACGGCCCGCCCTTTTTCATCAGAAAACGGCTTAAAATAAGACCCTTGACTCCTTTTTGGATATCTATATACTAGTAACACCCCTATTGAAGAAATAGGGGTTGTACTTTGAAATCTTGTTAATGAGAACACTCCGCTTTTTCAGCGGAGCGCAAGTCTCATAATGTTTCTAATAAAGTAATTCCACAAACAAATTATTCACTTTGTTTTGTGAGAGTTAGGAAACTGAATTCTAAAAAGTTTGGAATATACAAAAACATTCTGTCTTTTGTTTTGTTCCGTTCGATCTCGTGCGTGACGTAAGTCATTAGTGGGATTTTATTTTAGAGTTTGATCCTAGCTCAGGATGAACGCTGGCGGTGTGGATAAGGCATGCAAGTCAAACGGCTCGCAAGAGCAGTGGCGAAC
>DATGWK010000038.1:0-2823 GCA_035299525.1 Candidatus Nanoarchaeia archaeon | reverse complement strand
ATTCGTTCTGCGTTATTCGCACTTCGCGATTCAGCCGCAATTCCATTCGGAAAGGCCCTTACGTTTGCAAATGAGGTTCATGAAGCGACTGGAATTCGTCCGGCATTTCTTCTTGCGATTTTGACTCAAGAGACAAATCTTGGAGCAAACGTCGGAACGTGTAATAGGCCGGGTGATCCAGAAGAAAAGCAGTGGCGAGCGATCATGCCAGGTCCGGCTGATATTGCCGCAAAGAAATCTAGACGAGATGATGAATCCGCATTCTTGCGAATTACTGATGCGCTCGGTTTCGATCCTGATTCTATGCCCCTTTCGTGTCCTTGGAAGGGTGGTTGGGGCGGGGCAATGGGACCTTCTCAGTTTATTCCAACAACATGGGAGGCGTATCAAACTAAGGTGGCAAACGCTCTTGGAAAAAGCGTGGTAAATCCGTGGGAGCCTGAAGATGCGTTTATGGCATCGGGAATTTACCTTTCGGAACTTGGTGCGGGCGCAGCAACGTATACTGCAGAGCGAACGGCAGCGCTTCGATACTATGCTGGAGGTAACTGGGCAAATCCAGCAAACGCTTTCTATGGTGACCAGGTTATGGCCAAAGCTGCAAGTATCCAAACAAACATGATTGATCCGCTTCAGGGGCTCTAAATAGTTCAGTGCGAGCGGCGGCCCATATTTTGCGCATATGACCGCATGGTTTTGACTTTTAAGATCATTTTGGTATAGTCTTACGGCAATGAAAAAAGAAACACATCCTCAATATTTCCCAAAAGCTACCGTAGAATGCGCATGCGGTAACAAATTTACTGTGGGTTCAACAAAGGAACAAATCCATGTTGAAATCTGTTCTAAGTGTCATCCTTTCTATACTGGTGCTGAGAAGGTTCTCGACAGCGCAGGCCGAGTAGAGAAGTTCAAAACTCGACGAGCAGCTGCTACTAAGAAGGCGTAATAAAATACTACTTCGTCATCCCGCACCTGCCTACGCGGGCGTAAACTCCAGCAGGGATCTTGTATAATCGTGGTTGTGTAAGATTCCCGTCTTTGCGGGAACGACAAGAGAATAATTATGGATCTCGAAAGTTTCAAACAAAATTCTAAGACGGCATTTCTTGCTGATTTGTACGTAAAGTATGAAAAAGAAGAAGCTGAAATCAAAAAAATGGCAGCATCAGATGCTTCTTTTGATGCACTCGCAAAGGACGAACTTGAAAGTATTAGGGCCCAAAAAGAGTCTCTGATGAATCAAATGAAAGAAATCGTTGCAAAAGATAATGCCGAGGAGGAATTTCCAAATGAAATCATTCTTGAGGTCCGAGCTGGTGCTGGTGGTGACGAAGCGGCACTTTTTGCTGAAAAATTAGCCCTTATGTACCAACGCTTTGCTCAAAGACGTGGCTGGGCAACGAGACCCCTGGAGGAATCAAAAAACTCACTTGGTGGCTACAAAGAAGCTTCCTTTGAGATCAAGGGAAAGGGTGTGTACAAGGACATGCGATTTGAGTCCGGTGTGCACCGTATTCAACGAGTCCCTGCCACAGAAAAATCTGGCCGTGTGCATACGTCCACAGCATCGGTGGCAATCCTTCCGATTCGTAAGAAATCAAAAATCACTATTAACCCAGCTGATATTGAAATGGAGTTTTCTCGATCCGGCGGTGCTGGTGGACAGAACGTCAACAAGGTTGAGACTGCTGTCCGATTGATTCATAAACCAACAGGTATTGATGCAAAATCAACAGCTGAACGAAGTCAGGCTGCAAATCGCATGAAGGCTATGGAGGTTCTTCAGGCAAAACTCGATCTGATGCATGAATCAGAGCAGGCAAAGAAACACGCGGCGGAACGAAAGGAACTCGTGGGTACTGCAGATCGTTCAGAGAAAGTTCGAACATACAACATTCTCCAGGATCGAATCACCGACCATCGACTCAAGGAGTCGTGGCACAACATCGAAACGATCTTTGCTGGTGACATGGATTCCATTATTGAATCGTTCCAGGAACGGTTAGAAAAGGGTGGCTCTCTTGAAACATCAGGTGGGGAAGACGACGAGGCATAAATGCCATTTGCCAAAAAAGGCTGTTTTTGCTAGACTTCCCAAGCGTTTTTAAACGCTTTTTTGTTAAATTATGGTAACTAAACTCAAGGAAAACGATATCGTATCAGAACTCTTCAAAGCAGGAGCTCATTTCGCTTTCGTGCGCGCACGCCGACATCCTTCTACTAAGCCATATATTTTCGGAGTAAAGAATCGAATTGAAATCTTTGACCTCGAAAAGACAAACGAAGCACTCCAAAAGGCTCTCGAATATGCAAAGAATCTCGGTTCAATGAATGCAACCGTTCTCTTTGTGGGTGGCAAGGGTGAAGCAAAAAATGCTATCAAGGCCGGTGCTATGAAGCTCGGCATGCCATACGTTGATGGCCGATGGATTGGTGGAACTCTTACTAATTTTTCTCAGATCAAGCGTCGAGTAGCAAAACTCGAAGAGCTTACAATGCAAAAGGAGAAAGGTGAACTTGCGAAGTATACAAAGCGAGAACGAATGCTTATCGATAAGGAAATTGAAAACCTCCGACACTACTTCGAAGGTCTTACATCAATGAAGGATCTTCCTAAGGCAATGTTTGTCGTAGATCCTAAGAAGGAAAGCATTGCAGTAACAGAGGCCCAGGACAAAGGTATTCCGGTTGTTGCTCTTGCTGGTTCTGACTGTGATATCTCAGCTCTCGAATACCCTGTACCAGCAAATGATGCCTCAGTTGCAAGTATTACTTTCTTCGTAAACAAGTTCGTTGAGAGTTATAATGCTGGCAAGACAG
>DATGWK010000037.1:0-6917 GCA_035299525.1 Candidatus Nanoarchaeia archaeon | reverse complement strand
TCCTGCAATTGAGAAAGTTGGTGACCTCGCTTCTATTCTCACCAATCTCGCACCCGGTGATTTACTTTTTATCGACGAAATTCATCGCCTCAACAAAGCAATCGAAGAAGTTCTCTACCCCGCTATGGAAACGGGTCAACTCGACATCGTGATTGGTAAAGGGCCGTCTGCTCGAACAATTCAACTCGACCTCGCAGCATTTACTCTCATTGCCGCAACAACTCGTATTGCAATGATCTCTGCCCCACTTCGTAGCCGATTCTCTGGCGGTATTTTCAAATTGGAATTTTATACTCAAGAAGAAATTGAACAGATCGTTCGACGCTCAGCAAAACTTTTGAAAATCGAAATCGATCCTGATGCGGTGTCTGAAATTGCAATGCGAAGTCGATTCACACCCCGAACAGCAAACTATTTGCTCAAACGTTGCCGCGACTACGCTCAGATTCACAAACACAAACTCGATAAGAAGTCTGTCGACAGCGCACTCAAACTCATTGGTATTGATGAAAAGGGCTTAACTCAATCAGACAGAGAAATTCTTCAAACAATTATTAAAAAGTTTAAGGGTGGTCCGGTTGGTCTCAACACCCTTGCCGCTTCCCTTTCCGAAGAAGAAGCAACTATTGAAGAATTCAACGAACCATACTTACTCCAACTTGGCCTTATTGAACGAACCCCGCGAGGAAGAATCGTGACAGATGCTGGATACAACCATATGGAATCAAAAGCATCAGATTCTGGAAAACTCCTATAAACAAAAAGCTGTCGACCCATATCGACAGCAGGCGCGAACGCCACATAAACGTATTACTTCTCATCACATTCGTTTTTTACTCCCCCTTCTCGGTGCACCACCAGCTGCCTTATCATCTTTCTGACGCCTGGTCTCGATGTGAACAGCGAGAGCACCTGATGAGCCCATCTGCTCAAGTGCACACTCGATGATCCACGTGCGACGGCACGTTTCGCAACCAAGAATATGTCTCTCCACCCTGGTCAGTGCGGCGCGAGTAACCGTTCCAGAAAGATAACCCTTGAACAACTCCTCGTACTCCTCACCGATTACACATCTTGCTGTTCTCTTCGGTTTTCCATCGCCATTGGCAGGTCTCTTCTTAGCCATATACATCTCCTGGGGTTAAAGAACAGACTGAACCTGCCGTTAAAATACAACTTGAATGTAAGTTGGTCAAACACCCTTGCCCCTCCATTTCCCTTCTATTACTATGTACACACTATGGCAGGACATAATAAATGGGCGCAGATTAAACGACAGAAAGGAAAGACTGATGCCGAGAAAAGCAAAGCTTTTTCTAAATTTTCTCGATTAATTACCGTTGAGGCAAAGAAGGTTAACGGGAATCGTGACAGTGCTTCCCTCAAAGCAATCATTGAACGTGCACAGGCGATCAACATGCCGAAGGACTCTATTGATCGCGCAGTTAAGAAAGCAACCGAATCTGCAGCAGCAATGGAAGCAAATCTCTACGAAGCGTACGGACCTGGTGGCTGTGCAATGCTTATCGATACACTTACTGATAACAAGAACAAAGCAGTGCAAGAAGTAAAAGCAATTCTCGCTCGGCACAATTACGAGCTCGCGGGCATGGGTTCAGCATCTTGGGCATTTGAAAAATCTCCCGAGGGTGGATGGAAAGCAAATACAACCGTCGAACTTACTGATGAAGATCTCGCGAAACTTGATTCGCTTGTGTCAGAACTCGAAGCAAACGACGAAGTCCAAGCGGTCTACACGAATGTTGAATAACAAAAACGATTCCACTATAGTGCTTGCGATTGATCCCGGATACGATCGCCTCGGTGTCGCCATTCTCAAACAAGAAAAAGGTAAACAAACCCTCCTCTTTTCTGACTGTATTACTACTGATAAGAAATTGATTCATCCTCGACGGCTCGCGATCGTTGGCGAGACGATTGCAGAACTCATTCAAACCTGGCAGCCGCGCGCAATGGCGGTTGAAGAACTCTTTTTTAGTAAAAACGTGAAGACGGCTCTTAATGTTGCTCAGGCTCTTGGGGTTATCACCTACGAAGCAGCGCAAGCCGGACTGAAAATTTATTTCTATAAACCCGTTGAGGTAAAGATCGCGGTGACTGGGTACGGCGCGAGTGATAAAACACACGTATTAAGTATGGTTCCTCGCTTAATCAAAATGGAAAACAGAAAGAGACACGACGATGAGTACGACGCAATTGCTGTCGGTATTACTCATTTGGCTTCATATAAACAATACGGACCAGCAATATCCACAAAAAACTAGTTATTTTGTTGCCAAGTTTTTTCAAATTTGGTAAAACATTCGTACGCACGTAGTTTTGTTAAAAATTTAAATCAAAAAACATGGATGAATTTAGAACAGGAGATGAACCGTTAGATCCGATCGAAGCGATGGATGAAGAGGAGGATGACGAAATGGACGGTATGCATGTAGATGGTGAAGCGATCGATGAAGAAGACGATGAGGAGGAACCTATCGAATCTGACATGTAATACAAAAAACCCGCTCGAGCGGGTTTTTTGTTAGGAGTTAATTTTGATCTTTAGCCAACGACGCTTTCCCACTCTGTAAATCTTTTCTTCTACTGTAATGTTTGGATCAGTGATGGTATTGCCCGTTTCTGCATCAGAAACCGCATTCTCTCCAAGGAGTCGTCGCCATTCTGATTTCGAATCAACAATTTTTTCTTTGAGCATCACATCAACAAGTTTTGTACCGGGATTTACAGTAACAGCTTTGATGTCATCTGGAATTTTTTTCTCACTAAACACTTCGATAAATTTTTCTTTTGCTTTTTCAGCCTCCTTCTCGCCCCAGTAAAGGGCTGTCATTCTTTGAGCGAGCTCAAGCTTGAGATCGCGTGGATTTTCTCCTCGTTCAAGTCGGTGTGCAATTTTCTCCGCTTCATTCATTGGCATGTCTGTGCAGAGCAAGAAATAGCTTGGCATCAAATCATCACGAATCGACATTGCCTTACCAAACATTTGATCCGGTTCATCCATGACGTTAATCACGTTGCCCCATGACTTCGACATTTTTCTACCGTCAGTACCATTGATCATTTGGGTTGTGAGCACATCTTGCTCCCTTTGACCGTAGTGTTTTTGAATTGCTCGACCCGCTTTTACGTTGAAGAGTTGATCAAAACCACCAAGCTCAACATCAGCCTTCACTGCAACAGAGTCATAACCCTGCATGAGTGGATACATAAATTCTCGAAGAGACACCTCGATCCCCTTTTCGATTCGCTCTTTGAAGTTTCGACGGTTTGTCATTTGCTGCACAGTGAAACTTTCTGCAAGTTTGGTTATTTCATCAAACTTTAATTTTGAAAGCCATGCACTGTTGTAAACAATTTCGGCCTTATTGATGTCGATAATCTTTGCGAGCTGCTTCTTGTACCCGTTTAGGTTTTCCTTGATCTGTTCCGCATCAAGCATTGGTCGCTTTTCGAGTTTGTCTGACGGGTCACCAATCTGTGCAGTAAAATCCCCAACTACAATCACCGCTTGATGACCGAGATCTTGAAACGCCCGGAGTTTCCAAAACGTAACAGCGTTTCCGATATGGACATTTTTTCCTGTAGGGTCAATACCGAGCTTTACTCGAAGTTTCTTACCGGATTTAAGTTTTGCCTCTAAACTTTCTTTAACAAAAATTTCCTCGACACCTCGAGTTAGAATTTCATGGATTTTTTGAGGATCGGTCGAGACTTTGTCACTTCCGCCCGAAAACAGCTTCAACATTGCATTACTGTAACATACGTTACCCTCAAACCGTCATAGAAACTAAGAATATTTTGGTGATTATGGTATCATGCCAGTATTCAATAAATGAATAGAACTAAGGCTTTTTTAAGGAAGCACCACCTCTGGAATAGAACAACACTTGTGCGAGCCGTGACCCTTCTTGCGGCTATTTTTGTTTTCATGTCTGCGCTTTTCCTTTTGTGGATTTCAAGCTGGCGAATTCCCGACCTTAATTCATTCGAGGGCCGTGATGTCACCCAATCAACCAAAATCTACGACCGAACTGGAGAGATCCTACTTTATGACGTCTACCAAGACATCAAACGAACCGTTGTTCCATTCGAAAAAATTTCACCAAATATCAAAGAAGCAGTGTTAGCGATCGAAGATACCGATTTTTATAGTCACAAAGGTATCAAAATCACCTCTATCATCCGTGCAGTTTTCGCAAACATCACCGGCCTTGGTTACGCTCAAGGAGGATCAACCATTACCCAACAAGTTGTAAAAAATTCCCTCCTCACTACAGACAAGGTTCTTTCACGAAAAATTAAAGAATGGGTTCTCGCTCCAAAACTTGAAAAAATTCTCACAAAAGATGAGATCTTTAGTATTTATTTGAATGAAATTCCATTTGGTGGAAATTTGTATGGTGTTGAAGAGGCCACCCAAGCCTTCTTTGGAAAAAGTTCAAGCGATGTAACAATCGCAGAAGCTGCGTATCTTGCTGCCCTACCAAAAGCACCTTCGTACTATTCTCCCTACGGTAAAAACAAGGCCGCGCTTGATAACAGAAAGAACTTGGTACTCCGAGAAATGCTTGAGAACGGTTTGATCACCCAAAACGAATACGACACAGCAAAAGCTGAGATTGTTACCTTCCGACCACAGTCTGAATTTGGCATTAAGGCACCACACTTCGTTATCGAGGTTCGAGAGCAATTGATCCAGAAGTACGGTGAACGAGTGCTCGAAGAAGGAGGACTTCGAATCATCACAACCCTCAATTATGACCTCCAAAAGAAAGCTGAGGATTACGCCAAAGAATACGCAACTCAGAACAAGAAAAACTTCGATGCTGAAAATCTTGGCTTAGTTGCTGTCGATCCAAACAATGGTGACATTTTAACCATGGTTGGTTCTCGAGATTATTTTGACGAAGAGATTCAGGGTAACTTCAACATCACAACAGCCCACAGACAACCAGGTTCTGCGTTTAAGCCCTTTGCGTTCGCTGAAGCGTTTATAAAAGGATACACGCCCGAAACAGTTCTTTTCGACCTTCCAACAGAATTTTCTACTACCTGTACCCCAGACGGTAAACCACGATCAAGCTCTTCGAACTGTTACATGCCTGGAAACTACGATGGAAAGGCACATGGTCCAATAAGTATGCGAAATGCCCTTGCTCAGTCTGTAAATATTGCATCTATCAAGACCTTTTACCTCGCTGGAATGGGAGACACACTCAAACTTGCACAAAACATGGGTATTCAAAGTCTTGGCAACATCAACCAGTATGGTCTCACACTTGTACTTGGAGGCGGTGAGGTATCCCTCCTTGATCTCACCAGTGCATACGGAGTCTTTGCAAACGACGGAGAACGAAACCCGTACCGATATATCCTTGAAGTAAAAGACAAGGACGGTAACACAATCGACAAACCAGAAACGAATCCGGTCCGAGTTATGGAATCAAACATCGCTCAGCAAATTTCTGATGTTCTCTCTGACGAGCAAGCCCGAGCCCCCGCATTTGGTTACAATTCCCCTCTTCACTTTGCAGGATACGATGTTGCGGTAAAAACCGGTACCACAAACGACTACAAAGATGCAGTAATCGTTGGTTATACACCAAACATTGCTATTGGCGCATGGGCTGGTAACAACGATAACCGTCCAATGCAACGAAAGATTGCTGCATTTATCATTGCCCCATTCTGGAACAAGGTAATGACTGAAGCTCTCAAGATCACTCCAAAAGAAAACTTTGTTCGCCCGGTCGTAGAAGACAGTCTTGATCTCAAACCAGTTCTTCGCGGTAAGTGGCAAGGTGGAATTTCCCGCTCAACTGGAAACGATAACGACAACACTATTTCAAACAACGCCCAAGAAATACTCACTGGCGGTGTACATGACATCCTTCACTGGGTAACAAAAGAGGATCCACGAGGTCCTATTCCGAACCGTCCACAGAATGATCCCCAGTACGAGAATTGGGAGTACGCGGTACGAAACTGGGTACGAAATAATAATGTCGTTGACACCCCTGATGATTCCGGCCCTTCAAGCTCACTGGAAGTATCAATCATTAGCCCAAATCAGAATCAAACATACAATCGAAACACTCGAATTAACGTTCTCTTCGAAAGTGCGGGGGCAAATCCAGTAACCCGCGTTGAATACTATGTGAACAACGAATTGATTGGTAATTCATCAGCTCCATTTGACTTCTCTTTTGTACCAGTAAATGTTCCTGCGGTTCGAACCAACAGAACAAACACACTCAAGCTTGTTTTTACTGATTCAAGCGGTGCCAAAGTAGAAGAAACTACTCGCTTCTCTGTGAACTAGTGGATATCTGAGATGTCCGGCTTTATTTTTTGATTGATATCCGCGAGGATGTCAGCCTTTTTCATAAACAAATTACTTTTTGCTGCAGGACTTATGTTTAATCGCACGATTTGGCCCTTAATTTCGATTTGTTCTGGGGTTACGTTCAATCCCGCATGAGACATGCATGAGGCTGCAATAGCCTCCTTTTTATTCGAATTACCAACAAAGGCTTTTTTGAAACGAGCAAAGAAGTTATCAATGTGATTCATAGCTCCTATCGATTCATTGGCATCACAAGATACAAGAATGAAGAATCCCCTACTCCGCGGATAACAAGTGGTCGATTCAAACCATTAAAAGAAAGAGAAACACTATCTCCGGAAAGTGAGGAGAAGCAGTCTGTGACATATTTGTGATTAAAATTTACAGCCACTTCATTTCCCGTAAGGGTCGCGTCGATTTTATTTGTGCTTTCTCCGAGGTCCGCGTTACTTGTTCTGATTTCAAATGTCTTACTTGATGGATCAGCCTTAAGATTTACCTGATTAAATTTATCAGAAAAAATATTTGCAATCTTAGATGCCTGTAC